>JAAFHV010000346.1 GCA_013297655.1 Myxococcales bacterium
GGAGAGCGCTTGTTGGAGCGGAGCGCCGCACGAGGGGCAACGGACGACGGTGACCATGGTCGCGGAGCGTAGAGCGGTTCCTCGGCGTCCGTCGAGCGTCCCCCTCGCTATCGCGTCGGTCCGAAAATCCGACGGCAACCACGCAACGAGCGTTTGACGGGCGCCGATAGAGCGCCATGAAAACTCGGTCACGTCTGCTCACGTCCCTCGGAATTCTCGTCGTCGGAGGTCTCGTCGCGTGCAGCGGGGCCGACGACCCGCCCCCCTTCCCCGTCGGATCGGGTTCGCTCGCCTCGCGCCTCGAGCAGGATCTCGGGGCGAGAGTCTACCTCGACCTGACGCCCGGCCGGCCGTACGCCACCACCGCCACGACGGCGCGGGTCATCGCCGCGGGCACGACGCGAGCCGATGCCGTGCGCGCGTTCCTGGCGCCGTACGCGGCCGAGCTGGGACTCGATCCGAACGACCTCGAGGTGGCGGGAGAAGGCACCGACGCGGCCGGACTGCACCACGCGACTGTCCGCACGAAGCACGAGCTCGCGAGCGTCGATCGTCGGGACGGGATCGACGTGACCACCGACGGCGGCGGGCACTTCGTCGCCCTCGCGGGCCACCTCTATCCGAAGGCGATGGCGCGGACGGCGAAGGTCACCGGACCAGCGGCTACGGCGGCCGTTCCCGACGCGACGGCGGAAGCGCCGACCCTCGGGGTGTTCGCAAGCGACGGCACGACCTCCGCAGCGGACGCCGCCCTCGCCTACCGTGTGCCGACGACACACGGCGCCACGTGGATCGATGCGAGCGATGGTCGCGTGCTCGGAAGCGAGGCGGCCGACATGGGGATCGGCGTCGTCGCGCCGTCCGTCGAGCGCGAAGCCTTCGACAAGTCGCGCGCGTTCTACCGACCGGAGGCGGCAAAGCCCATCGAGGTGACCCCCACGCAGACGGGATACACCCTCTCCGGTCGCACGGGAGGCAGCGACATTGGTGTATTTTCGCTCGTCGGATTCGACGCAACGGGCAGCCGTGTCGGCGCTCCGATCACTTCGCAGAGCCTCACAGAGTGGGATACGAGCCCCATCGCGTACCAGGGCTCGCGGACAGTCGGGAAGAAGATCGAGCCTCATCCATTGTCGTCCGCTGGCCTCGCGCCGCGCGCTGCGGTCGACGCGTTTCACGCCGTCGCGCTCGCGGACACGTTCTTCCGCCGCACCTTCGGTCGTGGGCCCCTCTCCGGAACGGACCCCATTCGCGTGTTCGTGCACGCCAACTTTTGGGCGCCGAGTGTGGGCGACGACGACACGACCGAGGCGTCGCAAAGCGCGCGCGACAACGCGACATTCAGCTTCCTGGACCGCACGATATCGTTCGGCGACGGTCCGTACTTTTACGCGACGCCGAACCGCGACGACCCGCAGAAGCGAGTGCTGCCGACCATGCTCGCCCTCGACGTGGTGGGCCACGAGCTCTCGCACGCCTTCGGAGAGACCACGTTCGGTAGAGTCGGCGAAGCGGGCGCCGTGAACGAGGGTCTCGCGGACGTACTCGGGACGATCTTCGAGAGCGAAGCCGACCCCGACGCGCGCCCCGACGTCATCGGCGAACGAGTCTGGGTGGGATCGTGCGTGCGCAACATCGCCAATCCCCTCGAGCGTTGCAAATTCGCGAACCGCGTGAATGTCGCTTCGTTCGCGTCACGCGGCTGCAGAACGCCGGATGGCAGGAGCGAGCCGCCAACCGCCGAAAACGACCGTGGATGTATCCATACCAACGCGACGATCGTGGGCCATGCATTCTACTTGATGGCCTATGGCGGAGAAAACCCGGTCACCCACGTAACGATTCGAAAGCCGCTCTCACCCGACTTCGCGAAGGCCATTGGCCTCTCCGTGCACGGTGTCGCGATGCTGTCGCCGCTCGTGCCGACCCCCAATACCTTTCTGTCAGTGGCGCGCTACCAGGTGGACGTCGCAAAGCTCTTCTCTCGCGCTGACGCGAACACCACGGCGTGTGCATGGCACGCCGTCGGAGTACTCGATCGGGACTATCTGACCATGCTGGGATTCGCCTGCGAGACATCGCCGCCACCGAGCTGCGTCGGACGCGAGGACGGCTGGTACTGCGACGAGAAAATTCCGTTTGCCGCCAACTCTTGCCGCGGAGGCTCGATCGCGAGCGGCCACCAGTGTGCGTCCGGGCAAGTCTGTGCGACTGTACAAGGGAGCCGAAAGGCGAAGCTCACTGCCGGCCTTCCGACCTGCATTGCGGCGCCAAAGTGACGAAGTGGGCGTGGTCCGCGGAATGGCGAGCCACGGCCACGCGACGAACCTAGAGCGGTCTTCGTCGACTCCGAAACGTTCCCCATGTTCCAGCCGATAGAGGGTCATGAAGCGCACCGCATCGGCCGGGGTCCTCGTCGCCGTCTCCGCCATCGTGGCGGCCTGCTCGTTGTCAGAAGGCGCCTCGCGGCCAACGCTGCGAACCGAAACTGGGCTCGCCAAGCCTGCCGTCGGTCCGCCTCTCGCCCCAACGCCCGTTCCGGAGTCGACGCTCCCGATCGTCGACCAGCTCGCCGAGGTGACCGGAGCCCGCTGGGTCGCCGATCCGCATCCGCTCACCGGAAAACCGATAATTTTTCTATCCCTCACCGTTGGTCGTCCGATGGTTCGATCCATGCTCGACATCGAAGGTGCACTCGCCTTCTTGGAGGCGTACCGCGAAAGGCTCGGCGTCCACGAGCCGCTCGCGAATGAATTCGAGGGCCCCACCGTGACTGGCCCTCAATTCAACGGGTGCATCCGCTATTGGCAACACATCCCCGGCTCGGACGTCTTTGTGTTCGACGGCTACATCATGATCAAGGTCGCCAGCGATCGCAGCATTGGCTTCATCGAGTCGAATGCTGCGTCGGGGCTGGAGAGCCTCGATCCGAACCCACGGATTTCTCCCGACCGCGCGACCGAGATCGCTGTCGCGGCGGCAGCGCCCGGCTCGAATCCCGAGCTCAACCCTCCGGTCCTCGGTGTTGGAGCGAAAGACCCCGAGCACCCCGTGCTGGTTTTTCGGATCCGAATGTACGATGGGCGCTCCCGAAGCATCGACATCGACGCCAACACGGGGGCGATCGTCGCAATGACCAACGAAGACGGCACCGGCCCCGTCCTCTCCCCCGCAAAGTCGGACTAACCCTCGACCCGTCGAGCGTCGCTCCGATGCGCTCCACGCACGACCGAGGCAGATCACCTTTCGCCTCGATTGCTCGAGTGGCGTGACCGCGCTCCACGCGCTGGCCGCGCCGGCCATCTCAGCGCTCCCGATCCCCGGCAGAAAACGGCGGGCCCGGATCGAAGTCGACGACGACGCGCTTCGGGCCGGCGATGGACTCCTCACGAACGCATAGCCACTTTTGGTCGTCGTCGAGGCCGCGGATCGTGTTGCCTTCGGCGAGCACGTCTCCCTTCTCGAGCACGTAGAGCGCAGTATTGAAGAGGTGCCGCGCGACGTCGTTCGGATCGAGGTCGCTAAAATGGATTTGTAGATCGGGGAGCATGAGCGCTCCGAGGCCGAGGGTGTCCATCACGCACTCACCATCACGATCGCCGACCTGGAAGAGGCGCACGTTCAGCGCGAGGATCGCGCGCTCTTGCGGCTCGGGTGACGCCATCGCCAAGAGGAACACCGAAGGATCGACGAGCGACCCGGCGGGGCCCCACGAAATGGCCACCGGAGACAATGCGCGCACCACCGCGAGGAGCACCCTCTGGAACACCTCGAGGCGAATCGGAGCCGGCAAAAACGACGACAGCAGATCGGTGACGAGGAGCCGATGACGCGCGCGCGATACCGCCGCGCGCGCACCAGGCCACGCACGGCTCTGCGCGAGCGCGGACTCCACCTCCGCTACGTCGACCGACGCGTCGCTCCCGAGCACGAGCGTCTGCGCCGCCACCGTCGGCGCGTCCGGGTTCGTGACGTCGCTATGAAAGACGGCCACGACTCCCTTCTTGACGTGCACCTCCGCGCGCGGGCACTCGGCGCGAAGATGGGCCGCGAGCGCGGGTGAAGCGAGATCGTAAGGACGGTCGAAGAAGAGCTCGACGCCATACGTAGCGCCGCGGGCCTCGGGTTCGGACATGCCTCCCGGTAGCGCGTTTTAGCCCAGTTTGTCGAGCCGGAACCCGCGACGCCTGCCGCGCCGCCCCGTCTGAATTAGCTGGCGACCAGATCGGTTCCGTCGGCTTTGCAAGAGTACTCGCGGACGCCGACGCCCTCCCCTTCCAAGCCGTAGATCCAGATCACGTCGCCTTTGCGAAGCTCGTTCGCCTTCGCGTTCGGGGCCTTTTGATTGAGCATCTCGAGGAGCTCGTTCGCGCTGGTGGACGCCCAGACGACGACTTGTTTGCTCCCGACGCTGCGGTTCACTTTGGAGCCGCGCACCGCGTGGAGCGCGCGATTCCCCGGCTGGACGAAGCAGCCCGCGCCGAGCACGTTCGCCGATTGGCCAATGCCCGAGACGATTTCCTTCAACTCGAGCGTGGCCCCCTCGCGGTGGCCGACCCAAACGCCACCAATCTGCTCGGCGTCGAGGAGCTCGCCGGCGTTCGTCGCGCTGTACGAGTCGCTGCGCAAAATGGGACGAACTCCAGGGCAGACCTCCTTCCCGAGCAAGCTCGGCTCGAGGTCGGCGAGGCACTTGCGCTGGGGACCGTTGAGCCCGGTCGTGTCGTAAACGACGAAGCCCACTACGTCTTCACTCGCCATCTTCGTTCCCCGTCCTTTTGAGTCTCTTCGCGCGCGCTCGATCGCGAGCACCGCAGCCGGTGGAAGCTGATTCCGCTCCCGCACGACGTGACTCACCGTACAGCGTCGCGCGCGAGCCGGGGACGATTCCACCCCATGCGCCAAAAGCACCTCGGCGAAGCCGATTTCCTCGTATCCGCACGGAGCGAGCGCGAGCGATTCTTTGCCGCGGGACGTCATTGGCGCGCGGGCTAGAGCGCCGGACCGCTTAATGACCGAGGATTTTCGCCGAGTTGCGAGCCGTGCGAGGCGCGACGACGAGTCCTACTGCTGCTAGCCGAGGAGGAGCAACGAAGCACGGCGACGCAAATCGGCGAAAAGCCGACCGAATTGAGCGGTTCGGCGCTCTAGGGCTTGGGCGAGAGGGGCTTCGAGCGCAGCATCTCGCTCAAGAGATCTCGAAACGCCGTGACCTTGCGGGGCAAATTCTTGCGACTCGGCACCACGATCGACACGATTCCGGTTCGATAGAAGTAGCTATTCATGACCCCTACGAGCGCGCCACGCGTGACGTCGTCGTCGGCCATGAACGAGGCCAAGAGGCCAATGCCGGCGCCGTGACGAACCGCCTCACGGAGGAAGAACATGTCGTCCGAGATCACGCGATGGCCGCCGAGGCGCGCGCTCTTGGGGAGCATCGCGCGCGTGCGAGCGAGGCCGACGAAGTCGTGGTGGGCGAGGTCCGCGAGCTGCTTTGGCGTACCCTTTCGCGCGAGATAGGCGGGCGAAGCGAAGAGACGCAGGTCGAACGAGCCGACCCTCCGCGCGGAGAGCTCCGAGTCCGCAGGGGGCTTCTGCGTGACGCGGAGGGCGATGTCGATCCCGTCTTTCACGAGATCGATGACGTCGCTGCCGAGGTGCACCTCGACCTCGACTTTGGGGTAGCGCGCGACGAACCGCGCCGCGACCTCGGCGATCACCATGACGCCGAGATCGACGGTCGCGGTGACACGGAGCTTTCCCGCCGGCTCCTCCTCCCGTTCGACGAGCTCGTCGAGCGCGGCGTCGAGCGAGGAGAGCGAGCCGGCGACACGCGCGTAGAGACCCTCCCCGGCGCTGCTGGTCGACACCTTCCGCGTGGTGCGATGGAACAAGCGGACACCGAGCGACTCCTCGAGGGACGCGACGGCGCGGCTCACGGTCGAGCGGGGAACCCCCAAGCGGGCCGCAGCGCCGGAGAAGCTCCCCGTCTCGTGGACGGCGACGAAGGAGCGGACGAGGCTCAGATCGATTGGTGCCATTTTGCAACAGAGTGAATCATACGTGCTCGTTGCGGTCCATTCGCGAGGCGCCCATGTTGACCCCGTCGTCGCGATTCGCCCTTCTCGCAGTGGCCATTTGCCGCTCGCATCGGGGCGCCAGTCTCGAAAGGAATCCGCCCATGTCTGCCACGTATCTCGTCACCGGAGCCTCCGGTCAGCTCGGTCGCCGCGTCGTCTCGAACCTCCTCGAGCGCGGCATCGCTCCTGCGCGAATCATCGCGACGACCCGCAAGCCAGAGAGCCTGGCCGCGCTCGCGGAAAGAGGCGTCGTCGTGCGCGCCGCCGATTTCGACGACGAAACGAGCCTCACGAAGGCCTTCGCGGGGGCCACCCGCGCCCTCCTCGTCAGCACCGACGCGCTCGACGCTCCCGGCAAACGCATCGCGCAGCACCGCGCCGCCATTCGCGCGCTCGAAGCGGCGAAGGTCGATCACGTCGTTTACACGTCGGTGCCGAACCCTTACCCGGGCTCCCCCGTCGCGATTGGCCAAGATCATCTCGAGACGGAGCAAGAGCTCGGCCGCACCCGCCTCGGGTTCACCGTCCTTCGGAATAGCCTCTACTTCGATCTCCTCCTCCACGCCCTCCCCGCCGCGCTCACGAGCGGCGACCTCGTCGATGCGCGCGGCGACGGAGCGGCAGCCTTCGTGACACGCGAAGACTGCGCTCTCGCCGCGGCCGCCGCTCTCGCGAGCGATACGCGCGGGCGTCGCATCATGGACGTGACCGGCCCCGCCGCCCTCACCAGCGCGGACGTCGCCAAGCTCGTGTCCGACGTCGCGAAGAAGCCTATTCGCCACGTCAGCCTATCGAAGGACGCGCTCGTCGCCGGCCTCACCGCGCACGGCTTCCCCCCTGCCATCGCCGATGTTTACGCTTCGTTCGACGTCGCGATCGAAAAGGGCGACTTCCACGTGGTCTCGAGCACGGTAAAGGAGCTCACGGGCAACGCCCCCGAGTCGGTCGCCGCGTTCCTCGCCCGCCACGCGAGCGTGATCACGGGGTGAGCGCCGAGCTCGTACACGTCACTTCTTCGTATGCTATCGAGCTATCCGCTGTTCGAGTGGCGATCACCACTGGCGGAGGCGCCAACCGACGGTGGCGTGCTCGAACGCACCACGCCAAGACGCGAAGCTTCGAGCGGCGAGCACGCCACCAATCTGGAGGCCAATCGTCTCGATCGACCACCACAAGCCGGCTGATTCGCGCGCTTCGGACTCGAAGAAGAAGGACCCGGGGTGGTCGCCCGAGAAGCCGGGGAGTGACGGCGCGAGCCTGTCGAGCAAGCGGTCGAGGTGTCCACGACCCTCCCAATCGAAGGGATATTTGCCCTCCACCTTTACGAGCTCGTCTACGCTGCGGCCGAGCTCGCGCTCGATGAGCGATCGAAGCGCGGGGCCAGCGTTTTCGACGTAGCCCGTGCGAAAGTCGACGACGGACACGATATCGAGCTCGTCGAACGCTTTGTCCTCCACCCGCTGCAGCTCGTCGCCGGCGAGCCTGAGCGCGAGGAGACCGCTCGGCTCGACGCGGACCTCGGGAGTCATGTACGTCGTGCGGGTCACACGTTCCGTGGGCTCTACACGTAAAACGCGCGCGCCGCGCCGCTCCACGTGGACGGCCTCGCCGATCCGAAAAGCTCCGACGGTGCCGACCGACGCGTCGAACACCAGAGACTCGCCCTCGGAGGACGCCACGACGCCGCGCGCGAGGCTCGTCGACCACGATTCGATGCGCCAAGGCATGAGAGCACTCTGCGCGATCGCGACGCGCGATTCAACGCTCCGACCCGGCCCGCGGTCGTAGAGAGAGAGCGCTCTTTCCGGGCGCCGATGCGAGCTCACGGGAAGCGGCCTTGCGGACGATACGACGACCTCCGCGGAACCGCCCCGACGGGTCCGAATCGCGCCTCCGACTCCCTGGCCCTAGAGATATCGACTCGGGCAAGAGCCGGGCCGGCCCTCCACGTGCGACGGGAAAATCCGGTCTCGGAGCCGCTGGACTTTCAATCGGCGTGGCTTAGGTTCCTCGTGCCGGATGCCTCGGCCTGCGCGGTGGAGGTCCAATGCGTCGCTCGTCGAG
>JAAFHV010000347.1 GCA_013297655.1 Myxococcales bacterium
CTCGGCGAGCACCTTCGCGAAGTGCGCCGCGTTCGCGTGATCTTCCTGCAGGCGGGCGCGGTGGTGGCGGAGGCCATGGAGGGCGCCGGCGGCCAAAATACCGACCTGCCGCATGCCGCCGCCCCAGCGCTTTCGGGTCCGGCGCGCCTCGACGAGGAGGTCACGCGGCCCGACGAGGGCGCTTCCCGCCGGAGCGCCGAGACCCTTCGAGAAGCACACGCTCACGGTGTCGAAGGGCGCGGCGAGGGCCGCCGGGGAGAGGCCCGTGCGCACCTCGGCGTTCCAAAGGCGCGCGCCGTCGAGGTGGAGACGAAGCCCGAGCTCGCGCGCTGCCCGCGCCACCTCGAGCACACGCTCCTGCGGAAATACCTTTCCACCCGCGCGGTTGTGCGTGTTCTCGACGCACACGAGCGAGGTGCGGGGGCAATAGTACGCGTCCTTCGGGTGCGCCCTCGCCGCCACGTCGGCGGGGTCGAACAGGCCACCTTCGCCCGCGATCGCAAACTGAACACCGGAGAGCGCCGGCCCCGCCCCGCTCTCGTAGAAGACCACGTGCGCGCCTTCGCCGACGATCACCTCGTCCCCCGGGCGCGTGAGGAGCGAGATCGCGAGCTGGTTTCCCATCGTCCCGGACGGAACGAAAAGGGCCGCTTCTTTCCCGAGGAGCGCGGCGACCTCGGCTTCGAGCGCCTGCACGGTAGGATCTTCGCCGTAGACGTCGTCCCCCACGTCGGCGTTCGCCATCGCGTCGCGCATGGCTCGGGTGGGGCGGGTCACGGTGTCGCTCCGGAGGTCGATGCTCACGCGGGGAAGGTACACCAAAGTGTGCCCGATGGACCGCGCCGCCGGCCCTCCGCGCGCCCTCGAATCGCCGAGGCTCTCGAACGTGGACGCCGAGTATCCGCGTACGCACTGCCCCGCCTCGCTGGCCGCTCGTCCGACGGGCGTCGCAGTCGGTTTCGCGAAATTGGCTTTTGAAATGACGTTCTTGCGAATGTCGTTACGCAATAACTGACCGGTATTAGCGGTGCGGTCATCGTTCTTGCTGCGAAAGTTCTTGCGCGGCGACAAGGATGTGGCTAAGTGGTTGAACCAGCCAAGGCCAATATGGTTCGCACTCCTACACCCCCCAAAACGCCCTCCCCCGAAACTGCCGCCAAGACGTCGGAGGAGGCCGCCATCGTCGACCCCCGCCTCGTCTCGCTCGTGCCCATCGCGCGGTCCAGCGTGGTCGATGCGGTCGCCGATCGTCTGCAAGCCGAGATCCTCGCGGGGCGGCTCCCGGCCGGGTCTCGGCTCCCCTCGGAGCGTGAGCTGTCGCTCGCTCTCGGGGTGAACCGGCTCACGTTGCGGGCGGCGCTCGCACGGCTCGAGGCGCTCGGCCTCATCACGACCCGTCACGGGGCGGGCACCCTCGTCGCTTCCTGGCGCGAGCGGGCGGGGCTCGACACCTTGCCGAGCCTGGTCGCGTCGCTCTCGCCCGGCGAGCCGGCGTGGAAAAAGCTCATCGTCGACATCCTCGAGGTGCGACGCGTGCTCTCGTCGGAGGCGGTCGCCCTCGCGACGCTTCGCCACACCGAGGCCGACCTCGTCATCCTCGCGAACATCCGCGACGAGCAGCGCACCCGGCTCCACGACGCGATCGCGTACGCGCGGGGCGACATGGCCTTCCAGCGCGCGCTCGTGCGGGCCGCCGGAAACGTCGGGCTCGAGCTGGTCCTCAACTCCTTCGCGCGCTTCCCGGACGAGCACCCGGAGCTCGTGGCCCGCCTCTACGACCGCCGCGATCGAGCGATCGAGCTCTACGACGGCATGCTCGCGATCCTCGCCACGCGCGACGCGGAGCTCGCGCGGGTGCAGGTCCGCGCCGCCCTCGAGGCGATGGACGCGGAGTGGCTCACCCGCCACGCCCCAGAAGACGAAAAAAACCAAAAATCCAAAGCGTCCACGAGCGGCGAAAAGCCACGGGACGGCGAGAAGAAGCGCCCGTCCGGGAAGGGGAAAAAGAAGCCATGAGCAAGACCGAAACCCACGAAGGGCTTTTTGTTTTCGAGGCGCGCTGGGTCGCGCTCGTCTTCGCTGCGATCTTCCCGGAGCCGCCCCGTGGCGAGCTGCCCGTCGCGATCACGCAGCTTGCCCCCGCCACGTTTTACGCGCGCATCTGCCGCAGCGCGCGGTGGGATCACAGGTTCATCCTCCGCGCCGCGATCTGGATCACGTCGCTGGTCGCGCCGCTCGTGGTCTTGGGCCGCTTCCGCACCCTCGGTGGCCTCTCGGTCGAGGGGCGCGAGGATGTGCTCGCCGGCATGCACGCGAGCAACATCTATCTCTTCCGTCAGCTCGTGTTCCTCCTCAAGGCGCAGGCGGCGCAGGTGTTCGCTGCGCGCCCCGAGGTTCGCGCGGTCGTGACCGGCCAGGTGAAGCGCGAGGAGCTCGTCACGCTCCGCCGCCCGAACGTGCTCGAGGCCGCCCATGTCGCAGCCTGAGACCCTCCCCGACGAGGGCCACGACGCGCAGGTCGTCGATGGCACCACCCTCCCGAAAGACCGCGATTTTACGGACGAATTCGACTTTGTCGTGATCGGCTCTGGCGCCTCGGGGGCCGTCGCCGCGCACACCCTCACGGAGCACGGGTTCTCCGTCGGCATCGTCGAAGAGGGCCCGTGGATCAAGACGCGGGAAATGTCGACCGGGGTCGACGACGTGTTCAGCCGCGCGATCCGCAACCGCGGGATGCAAGTGGCCGAGGGCAAGACGTTCATCCCGATGCTGCAGGGCAGGGCGGTCGGAGGGAGCACCCTCATCAACTCGGCGATCGCCTGGCGTATCCCCGGCGACGTGCTCCACGAGTGGAAAAACGACTTCGGGGTCGACCTCCCGGAGGGCGAGCTCGGCGCCCACTTCGACGCGCTCGACCGCGATCTCTCGGTGCGCACCGTCGCGGACGACGTGCTCGGCGAGAACAGCCGCATCTTCCTCGAGCAGTGCAAAAAGCGCGGCTACGAGGCGGCGGCGATGAAGCGCTACGACCTCGGCTGCGAGGGCTCCGGGCGCTGCCTCCAGGGGTGCCCGAACGCGCGCAAGCAGGGCATGAGCGTCACGTACGTGCCTTGGGCGCTCGCGAAGGGCGCCCGCATCCACACGTCGTGCAAGGTCGACCGGGTCGAGATGACCGGCTCCCGCGCGACGGGCGTCTTGGCGCGCGCGGAGAGCGGCGCGAAGGTCCGTCTGCGGGCGCGGCTCGGGGTCATCGTCGCCGCGAGCACCCTCCAGACGCCGAACGTGCTCTACCGCAGCGGCGTGCGCTCCAAGGCGCTCGGGCGTCACTTCTGCGCCCATCCGAGCGTGGGCATGGGGGCCGCCCTCGGTCGGCGCGTGCACATGAGCTTCGGTGCAACGCAAGGTGCCGAAAGTATTCACTTTCGGAAGACCGAGCGCTTCAAGATGGAGACCATCTCCATGCCGCCCGAGCTCGCCGTCGCGCGCATGCCGGGGGTGGGGCGTGATTTGCTGCGCCGCATGTCGCGGCTCGACGAGGTCGCGGTCTGGGCGGCGCAGATCCGCGCGCGGGCCGAGGGCGTGATCGGCCGGAACATCTTCGGCCACGACAAAATCTCGTACACCCCCACGGAAGACGACGTCCGCATCGCGCGGCGAGCCCTCGCCACCTTGGCGGAGCTCTTCTTCGACGCCGGCGCGACCGAGGTGTGGCCCGGCATCCACGGGTTGCCGCTCGCGCTGAAGAGCACCGACGACATTCGCTTGCTCCGCGAAGGGCCGCTCGATCCGCGGGCGTACTCGTGGGTCGCGACCCACCTCTTCGGGGCCGCGCGGATGGGCCCTTCCGCGAGCTCGTCCGTCGTCGACACGAGCTTCCAGGTCCACGGCGCCGAGGGGCTCTTCGTGGTCGACTCGTCGATCTTCCCGACCAACCTCGGGGTGAACCCGCAGCACAGCATCATGGGGCTCGCGCGCCACGCCTCCACCGGCATCGCGCGTCGTGCGAAGCGGTCGGTCGCGGCGTAGTCGCTCGTTCGCGGAGGCGCGCTCGTGGGCGGCTCGCGACCTTTCGGGAGGGCGAAATCGCGCCCGCCTCGAGGCGACGTCGAGCCGCGAGCGCGCGGGCGGAGAGAAATCCGCTTGACGATTGTCTCTAGGCCGCGTACTTCGGCGGCCGTCATCGCCGCTTTAGCTCAGTGGTAGAGCAACGGTTTCGTAAACCGTAGGTCTGGGGTTCAAATCCCCAAAGCGGCTCCAGGTTCTCCGTCGCGTATGTCGCGTATGTCGCATGGGCGCTCGTACGGTCGGGGAGCGATGTAGACGTTCGTCACACGGCGTGCACACGGGCCGCTGTCTCGTAAATGCGGGTTCGTAGATGCGGGGGCCGTAGTCTTCGACCTCTGGCTCGCGCGGTGGGCTGTCATGGCGCGTGTCGTGCCGCCGATAGGCCCATGCGTGTCACCCCAACGGAGAGAGACCCTTCCAGGATCGCATCCGTAGACGCTCGAGCTACCCGACCGTCGCCGAGGTCATCTGCTTGTCCCTCCGGTGGCGTTTCGGTACCCTTCCCAATAGGGGGCGCGAATGAACGCGCACCCCGCCGAGCTCGCGATGAACAAGACGCCCGAACTTCCCGCGCCTGGAGATCTCTTCCAAGGGAAGTACCGCATCCAAAAGCTCCTTGGAAAAGGCGGCATGGGGGCCGTGTTCTCGGCCGACCACGAAGGCCTCGGGCAGCGCGTCGCCGTCAAGTTCCTCCTCGCCGAAGCGGCAGGGAACGAAGAGGCCAACGCCCGCTTCAAACAAGAAGCCCGCGCCGCCGCCCAAATCCAAAACGACCATGTGGCGCGCGTGGTGGACGTGTCCACCGATGGCGGCCTCCCGTACATGGTCATGGAGTACCTCGACGGGCAGGATCTCTCGCAGCTCCTCGAGGCGCGAAACACCATCCCGCCGGAAGAGGCTTGCAGCTTCTTGCTCCAGGCCGCCGACGCGATCCACGCCGCCCACAAGGCCGGGATCATCCACCGCGATCTCAAGCCGTCGAACCTCTTCCTCGCGCAGCGGTCGGATGGCACGCGCATCGTGAAGGTGCTCGATTTCGGCATCTCCAAGGCGCAAAACAGCCTCGGACCGATGAGCGGCGCGCTCACCTCGACGAAGGCGATGCTCGGCTCGCCGCTCTACATGTCGCCCGAGCAGCTCCGCAGCTCGAAGAGCGTCGACGCGCGGGCCGACATCTGGGCCCTCGGCGTCATCTTGTACGAGCTCATCACCGGCGCCGTCCCGTACCACGGCGACAACCTGGGCGAGCTGTTCGCCGCGATCCTCGAGCAAGATCCCACCCCGGTGCGCCAGCGCTCGCCCCACGTCGCGCCGGAGCTCGAGGCGGTCATCATGAAGTGCCTCCAGCGCCAGGCCGCGGCGCGGTACTCCAGCGTGGCAGAGCTCGCGCTCCAGCTCGCTCCGTTCGCGCCGGCCTACTCGCATTTGTCCGTCGTCACGGCGGCGCGGGCGCAGCTTCAAGCGGGTGGGTTCCCGGCCTCGCCGCTACCGAATGCAGGATACACGCAGCCCATCTCGCAGGCAGGCTACCTGCCGCCGCAGGCCCAGCACATGGGCGCGCAACAGGTCCAACAGGCCCAGCCGCAGCACCCCCAGCACGGGTACGCGCAGTACGGTCAGCCGCCGCAGCCGCAACAAGGGTTTCGCCCGCCGCAGGCCTCCGTCCCCGCGTTCATGCCCAACACCGGCGCGGGCATGGGCATGGGCGGCCCGCCGCAAGGCCACCCGCACGCGACCGCCGCGCTCGGCTCGGGAGGCTTCGTGCAAGCCCCCACGGGCTACTCTGGCGCCGAATTCATGCCTGCCGAGGCTTCGGGTGGGGGCTCCGTCGCGGGCGTCCCGCAGAAGTCCGGCTCGGGTCTCCTGATCGGCATCGGCGCGTTCGTGCTCGTCGTCGCGATCGGCATCGGCGCTTACACGATGACCAAAAAACCGAGCAGCGCCGGCACCTCGCCGAGCGCGACCGCGACCGTGAGCCAGGTCGCTTCGCCGCCGCCTCCCGCATCCGCGTCGGCCACCACCGCGCAGGTCACCCCTCCGCCAGCGAGCGCCACCGAGACGGCGCCTCCGCCCACAGTCGCGCAGGTCACGCCTCCGCCCCCGCAGAACCTCGGCGGAGGGCATAGCGTGAAGCCGCCGCCGGTTGCCTCCGCCAAAAAGCCCGTGCCGTCGGCTGCCGTCACGCCGCCGCCCCCCATCGCGGCGACCACGACGCCCACCGCAAAGCCCACGAGCACGCTCCAGACGTCGCGCTAGGGTCGACGAAACACGGTCGCCCGAGTGTGGCGCGTCCTGCGCCGCGAACATGATCTCGTCGTGAGCGGGCCGCGTCGGCGTGATGCATGCGCCGCGTGGTGCCGTATTGCGTAGCGAAATCATAGGGGTTTCGTGCGCCCGCGGAGGCGACACGGCGGGGCCCGTTTCGCTCGATCCGGGGCATGCGGGGTAGGCTATAACGCTGAGGGCATGCGCTCCCTCGGCACCCTCCAACGTCCCTCCGCTTTCGGTCTCACGCGCCTTTCGCGCACGTTCTTCGGCGCGGCACTCGTGGCGGCGGCCATGTCGTTCTCCTCGGTCGCCTCCGCGAACGACTTCGCGCTCGCCGAGAAGCTCTTCAAGGACGGCCTCAAGGCGATGGAGTCGAACGACTACAACACCGCGTGCAAGTCGTTCGCGGGCAGCAACGAGGCCGACCCTTCGCCTGGCACCTTGATGAACCTCGGCACCTGCCAGGAGAAACAAGGCAACCTCGCGAGCGCGTGGGGCAGCTACCAGACCGCGGCCGGCATGGCCGAGCAGCGCGGGCAAAACGAGCGCGTCACCATCGCCCGCGCCGCAGCCGCCAAGATCGAGCCGCAGCTCCACAAGCTCGTCATCGTGTTCAAAGGCGCCCCCCCGGACGACGTGGTCGTGACCCGCAACGGGTTCTCGATCCCCAAGCTCGCCCTCGGGAGCGACATCCCGATCGATCCGGGTGAGCACGCGGTCGAGGTCTCCGCGAAGGGGAAAAAGAAGTGGACCGGGCGAATCGTCGCCAAGGCTGGCCCCGGCACCGACAGGCTCGAGGTGCCGACCCTCGAGGACGAGCCGGTCGCGATCACGCCGCCGCCCGGCGGAGGCTCCGACGTCGCGGTCGACTCGAAGCGCGGGAACACCCAGCGCATCATCGGGGGTGTCGTCACCGGCACCGGCGTCGCGGTCGGTGGCGCCGCCCTCGTGTTCCAGATCATCGCCCTCAGCGTGGACTCCAAATCGAAGACCACCTGCGCGCTCCCCCGCGAGCAAGACGTGAACAACGCCTGCCAGTCGCAGAAGGACGCCGCGAAGACCAACCAGGCCGCCGCGATCGGCCTCGGCATCACCGGCGTGCTCGCGATCGGCGTGGGGCTCACCCTCATCTTCACGGCGCCGAGCAGCAGCTCGAAGGCGACCGCGATCCGTGTGCTCCCCGACATGGGACCGAACGGCGGTGGCTTGACCGTGCTCGGTAGGTTCTAGAAGGCGAAAAGGGCCGCGTCTCGGTCGAACCGTGGGACAACCGGACCCACGTGGGCATTGCTCCGGCTCCGAGCACGTCGCCCTTCGCGCGCGCGGTTGTGACGTGCACTTCGAAAACCTGAGTAGAACCGCCTACTTCCTCGGGTTGGCACGTGCGTCGACGTCGCGGGGGCTGACCCTTCGCGCCCATGGTCGCCTCCGCACCCGCGTGGAGCGGGCGGGCGACGAAGCCTCCTAACGCTCACGCTTCACGGTCGACCGAAATGGCCATCGCCGGCGAAACACGAGTGTCGCCGGCGATCGTGTCCTCCGGCGCGTCGAGGCGCCGGCGCGGCGCGAGGCCGCGCCGCGTGAGGGGCGTGGGGCTCTCGATCAGGAGGCCGCGTCGTCTTCTTCCATCGGGCCGAGATCTTCGCCCGAGAGCACGAAGAACGCGTCGCCGTAGCTCTCGAGGAGCGAGAGGGCGAGGTCCATGTCTTCTTGGGTGTGGCCTCGGGTCACGTTCACGCGGAGACGCTCTTCGCCGAGCTTCACTCCGGGGTACGTGATCGGGACCATCATCACGCCGCACTCG
>JAAFHV010000350.1 GCA_013297655.1 Myxococcales bacterium
CGAGCAACCCCTCAGCACCGAAGATCAGGTGCGTCCGCTCCCGGTCTCGAAGAAACGCAGCGGCGGTGGTGGGCTCGCGGTCGTCGGCGTGCTCTTCGTCACGTTGCTCGCCGGCGGCGGCGTTTGGGCCTACAAAACCCATGCGTTCGGCATCGGCGCGCCTCCAGAGCAGCCCCCTCCCACCCCCACCGTGTCGGCCCCCACGCCCAGCGCGTCCGCGCCCACCGCAGACACCGCCGAAGCGGGCGCCACGAACGAAGACGCGAGCACCGTCGCGGCAGGCGGCGACGCCGGACCCCCGAGCGGCGACGCAGGTCCCGCCAGCGTCGATGCAGGTTCTGCCGCCGCGGCCACGTCGGCATCGGCGGCCCCCTCGGCGTCGGCTCCCAAGCCCAAGCCGGTCTATCACCCGCCGCCTCCGCCGACGCCGTCCGCGACGACGGAGCCAACGACGACGCCCACCGAGCCGAAGCCGCCGTCACTCGATCCGAAGCCGGATCCGAAGCCCACGGACACGCCCAAGCCGGTCGATCCTCCGAAGCCGACCGAAGCACCGAAGCCGGATCCCAAACCCGCCGAAGTGAACTGACGAACGGTCGAAAAAGCGTCGCCGACGATCCATCACGGGTCGTCGGCGATTGCTTTTTTGTACTCGATCGGCGCGTTCCGTGCGCAATACACGCGTTCGCGCGAGAACGCGCTCGGCGCGACCCGTGTAGACCACACGGGTCGGCGCTGAGCGATACCGCCGTCGCTCAGGGCTGGGCGAGCAGACGCGCGGCGGCGTTGCGGAGAAGCGGGGCGACCTTCGCATCTTTCGTGACGGCGACGAGCGAGGCACGCGAGGCGCTAGAGAGGCGCAGGTCGCGATGCGAGGGGTGCCCGCACGTGCCGAGGAGCGCGAGGCGTTCGCCTTGGGTGGGCGCGACGCCAGGGTGCCCGAAGAGCTTCCCGATGTCCGGCGTACGACGGATGCCCCGCGGCGTGGGCGCGACGCCGGTTTGGAAGGCGCGGAAAATAGGCGAGCCCTGCACGACCCGGCGCTGCTGGAGCGACGACGTCGCGTTCCCGATCGCGCCCGCGAAGAACATGATGTTGTCGAAGTCCGGGCAGCTCTCGATCGTCTCCTCCGAGATGTTGGTGCACACCGGCGTATCGGGGAGCGGATCGGCGTCGCCGCGGAACTCGGTCGTGTGGTTCAAGCCGAAAAAATGTCCCGCTTCGTGGGCGAGGACGAGGCCTTCCGTCTCCGCGTCGGCGCCGGGGATGCTCGCGAGCGCGAGGCCGGACTGTTCGTTGCCGGGGGAGTTGGCGGCGCCAGGGATCCCCATCGCGATGCCCCACCACTCGCTGCTGTCGTCCGAATCGGAGAGCACGATGTGGAGCCCCTGCCCCGCGGGCGCGACGCGCGTCTCCTGGAAGAGATCGCCGAGCTCCTCGTCCTCTACGGTGGCGTAGCGCGACGGGAGGCCGTGGAAGCGCAGGTTGCCGCGGCTGAGGCCGTAGAGCGAGAGAACGGCGTCATAGAACGCCGCGACGCGCCCGCGTACTTCGACGTTCGTGGGAGCGTTCGCGATCGTGATCGCGGTGCCGCCGCCGAGTCGGATCCCGGACGGAATGTAGAGGTCGACGTCGAGCGCGCCGCCGTGGAACTCGCCGTCGGGGGTCGACTGGATTTGCACCTTCGCGCGCAGCGGGCCGTCGCCGCGAAACTTCACCGTCCACGTGCCTGGCGCGACAGGCGTGGTCTCGGCGTGGTTGCCTTGCGGCACCTGCGCTGCGGCGGTAACTCCGAAGAGGGTCTCGCTGCTCGGGTGCGAGCCGCCGACGGCCGTCGCGTTGGTGAAGACCGCTTCCCCGTTCGGAGCGCGGACCTCGAGCACGGCGAGGGACTCGGAGGGCGTGGTCGCGGTGACCATGATGTGGAACCCGAGCGTCCCGCTCGGGACCGTGAACGGCACTGTCGCGCCGGCGGCGACCTGCCCGAGCTCGATCACGTCGAGCTTCTGCACCGGGCCGCCGTCGACCCCCTCGACCGACGCGTCACGCAGGGGCGGCACGCTCGAATCGACCACGCTCGCCTCGCGAAGGGTGCCCCCTTCGGCCACGATCTGGATCACCGCGCTGTCGGTGGGCTGGTCCTCCAGGGTGCGACCACCGCAGGCTGGCGCGACGGCCGCAGCGAGGGCCACGAAAGGAAGGAAAAAGCGGGCTGTTCGCATTCGGCACGGCTCCGTTCGTGGCGTCAGTCCGAGCTGCGCTCGTCCCGTTGGCACGGTTGTTCGAGAAGAAGAGAAAGTTAAAACGTCGCGCCGCTGTTCGATGCCCTCGCGCCACGAACGTTCATCCTATTCGGCATCCTTGAGAACGCTACGTCCGGAAAATGACGCACATCCGCCATGATCGCGAGCTCGACAGCCAGCCCCTCGTGCTTGGCGTCGGGACCGTGATTCCGTCTGGGGAAATGCGCGTCGCTTCGCGTGCCTTGGCCGTCAGCGCTCGCAGCGCGGCACGGTCGCGTTCTCGTTCACTTTGCCGGAGCCCTTGCGAGCTTGCTCGCGAGTGTCTTCCTTGCCCTCGTTCCACGCCTTCTCGGCGCCCGCGGAGCCGCCCGAGACGAAGCCACCCACGGCCTTGCCCGCCGTCTTCACGCCCTCGAGGCCCGTGCGCGCGCCGGTCTCCGCGCCGGCCGCGCCGGTGCGCGCCCCGGTGGCGATGTCGTCGCCGGCGGTCGCGCGGCACGGAGGGGGCGGCTTCGAGCAGCCCACGAAAACCAAGGTCGCGGCCACGAACGCACCTGCAAGCTGCACACGGTTCATCGCTTCCATCTAATTCCGCCCACGCGTCCCGGGGAGCCCCGATCGACCACGTGTGCACATTCGCCTCACCGCGAGCCGACCTGCGACGCACGCTCCACGATCGTGGCGACGTCGACCCGTGGCAGGCCATAACGCTCCATCATTTGTATAATGCACATTTCGACCCCCTCACCGCCGCGGAGGAGCTCGAGCGCGTGCTTCTCGGGCTCGTGGGCGTGGTTCGTCAGGATCCACGGCGCGAGCTGGATGCGCACGTCGGCCTCGAGCACGCCCTCGATCACGGTAACGCCCGCTTCGCGCACGATGCTCGCCCCGAGGCCGTCGACCCGCGGGTGTGGATCGCGGATCGCATAGACGAGGGTGCCCACGCCGCACTCGCCGACCACCTTGGCGCAGGCCGGTGTTCGACCGTGGAACGAGCAGGGCTCGAGGGTGGAATACAGGTAACCGCCGGCGAGGTTGGCGCCGAGGCCACGCGCCGCCCGCAGCGCGCCGATCTCGGCGTGGTCTTCCCCTGGACCGCGGGTGTAGCCACGCGAGACGAGCGTGCCCTGGGCGTCGACGATGACGCAGCCGACCCAAGGGTTGTCGCCGGTCTTTCCGCGGGCCTTCTCGGCCTCGGCCATGGCCTCACGCATGAAGCGCTCGTGGTCCACCACGAGACGAGCTTACCGGAGGTCGTCCCTCACGGCCAAGACGGACCATCGGCCCCCAGCGCGCTGTTCACCGGGCCCGTGACCGGAGCGGCGAGCGGGGCCGAGGCCCCATCCGCGAGCCCAGCGAGGATCACGTTCGGCTCGATGCGCGAGGGCTGCTCTTCGACACGCCCGAGGCGATCGAGCGCTTCGTGGACCTTCGCGGCGTAGAACGCGTACGCGGCGTAGCCGAGCGACGCGCTCGCGTAGACGAAGACCACCACGCCGACCTTGTCGAAGTGCACGATGTCGATCGACTTCGACACGTGCCCGGCCACGTTCACCATCACCGTGAACGCGAGGAGCGCCACGTTGTGGACGACGGACCAAATCGCGACGCCACGTGCGATGCCACGTGCGTTCTCGGTGCGCTTCGTGAATCGGAGCCCGAGGATCAAGTGCGCGAACGAGAGGAAGAGCCCCGGGATACCGAAGAGCATCGCGAGGCCGGGCCCTTCGTCGGCCTCGACCATGACCCCGACCCCCACGATCGGGATCGACGGGATCCACATGATGCCGAGGAAGAGCGCCATGATCGCCGCGACCTGCACTTCGGTAGGAACGTCGCGGATGCGCTCGACGATGCCGACCGTCTTCTGGGAGCTGCGGTAGGCGCCCGCGCGATCGGCGACGACCGGCTCCTCCGTGTTCCAGCCTGCGCGGTTTCGCTTGTGGAGGTGCATGAAAAGCGCCACCACGCCGACGACAGCCGCCGCAGGAACCATGAAGATGAAGGGGAACATCGACTCTCTCCCGACGACCGGCGGTGGCCGCGTCGCCTACCCGTGCAGACTGCAAGCGCCGATCCGTACTCAAAAGGTGGGCTCGTCGGAGCGAATCGGCAAGCCGCTCGTGCCCGCGTAGCGACCGCTCGGCGCAAATGGGTCTGATCGTCGCGACGCGGCTCCGTGGCGCCACGAACCCGTGTCCTATCGGCCACGCGCCACGTGACCACGTGAAGCGCACGCGCCGCGCAGTGCTCAGGTGCGCAGGAGCTCGCCCGTGCGCGCGGCGAAGCGCTCGGTGTCGGCGAGGGCACGGGGAGACAAGCCCGTCATCAGCGCGAACCCGTGGGGCATGGAGGGCGACCTAAGGACCTCCGCCGGCACTCCGGACTCACGAAGGCGCGTCGCGTAGGCCTCGCCCTCGTCGCGGAGGGGATCGAAGCCGGCGGTGACCACGAGCGCGGGCGGCGCAGAGGTGAGATCGGCGACGTGGTACGGCGACAGGCGCGGGTGCTTTCGCTCGGTATTTCCCGCGTAATGACCGAGGTACCAGCGGATCGAGTCGCGCGTGAGGAGGTACCCCTCGCCGCACTCGGCGTGCGACGGCATGGTGCACGTCGCATCCACTGCGGGATAGATGAGCAACGTGAGCTTTGGCTTCACCGCGTCGCCGCGTGTCTCGAGCCCCACGAGCGCGGAGAGGTTTCCCCCCGCGCTGTCGCCGCCGACGCCGAGCCGCTTCGGGTCCATGCCGTAGCGTGCGGGATCTTGGGCGAGGTGACGAAACGCGGCCAACGTGTCGTCGAGCTGGGTGGGAAACGGGTGCTCCGGCGCGAGGCGCGGCTCGACCGCGAGCACGCGGATTTTCCCGGTCAACGCGATGCGCTTGCAGAGCGTGTCGTGGGTGTCGAGATCGCCGGTGACCCACCCGCCCCCGTGGACGAACAAGAGCCCCGGCGAAGGCGCGCGGAGGCCGTGTGGCTCGTAGAGACGCGCGCGAATCTCGCCCGCTGCGCCCGGCACCTCGCGCTCACGCACGATCACGTCGCCGCGCGGCTCGTCCTCGACGATGCTCACGGACGCGAACATGGCGCGTCGCACATGAGACGGGTCGCCGGCGGCGATCTCGACGTCGCCCGTTTTTTCGCCGAGCGCGAGCATCAACGCGATGTCCGGATCGAGGCCCTTGTCGATGTCGGCGCACTTTCCGCGCGAGAGCACCTCGCGGAGGCGCTGGTTGGCGAACACCTTGCGGACGAGAGGGCGCAGGGCCGAGACCTTCGCGCGGTCGAGGAGACCGAGCTTCATCGCTGCCCGCCGCGTTCGTGGGCAGCGACATCGCGAAACCGCGCGTGCCCCTCGTGATCGCGGATCGACGGGCGCGCGCGGACGATGGCCCTCATGTCCGCGCCAGCCTCAGGCGACCCAGCGCGCCAAGATGACCGTGATGTTGTCCGGCCCGCCGTTCTCGTTCGCGCGCTGAATGAGGCGCGACGCGGCCTGCTTCAAATCGGGTGCATTCTCCACGATTTCGAGCAGCTCTTCGTCTGTCACCGGGCCAGAGAGGCCGTCGGAGCAGAGCACGTACACGTCGTCGGCGCGGGAGGGCTCGAAGCGGGTGTCCACCTTGACGGTGTCCTTCATGCCGAGCGCGCGAACGATGACGTTCTTGTGCGGGAAGTTCGCGATCTCCTCCGGAGTGAGCCGCTTCATCTTGATGTAGTCGTTCAAGAGGGAGTGGTCCTCGGTGAGGAGCTCGATCTTGCCGTCGCGGATGCGATAGCCGCGCGAGTCGCCGACGTGTGCACAGTACACGCCGTCCTCGACCGCGAAGAGGACCACGATCGTGGTTCCCATCCCGCGCTGGCGGACGTCGCGTTGGGCGCTCTCGTAGATGCGCAGGTTGGCGAGCTTGATCCCGGTGATGAGCCGGTTCTCCTCGTACCCGCGAGAGCGGTCCATTTTGTACGGCCACGTGCGTTCGGGATCTTGCGCCGTGGAGATGAAAAACTCCTTCAGCGCGTCGACCGCCATCTTGCTGGCGACCTCGCCCGAGGCGTGACCTCCCATGCCGTCTGCGACGATGTACAGGCCAGACTCTTCGAGGACGGAGAAGTTGTCCTCGTTGTGTTGGCGCTTCATGCCGACGTTCGTTTCGCCAGCGACTTCGATGCGGAGCTGAGTGGTGCTCAAGGCGATACCTTACCGAAATCGTGTCGAATGTGGGCCACTCGTGTCAACCGCGCAATGCGCGTCACGGGCGATTCTTCGTGCACGAAAGTCTTGCCGTCAGAGCCTCAAGGTGCCGCACGAAGCACCGCGGGGGCCTCCCGGAACTTGGTTCCGTCGAAGACGAGGAGCTTCGTGGTGTCACCAATGCCCTTCTTTCCCACCAGATCGACGATTTGTTCGGGGGTCTCGACAGGGGCTCCGTCGACCGCGACGATCATGTCGGCCTTGGCAGGGTCGGCGTTGGCGCGGAGGCCTGCCTTCTCGGCAGGCGAGCCCGGGGCGAGGTCCAAAACGCGGACCCCCTTGATGCTCCCGAGCTGCGAGGTGGCCCCGCGGAGGCCGAGCCAGGGTGCCGGAGCGACCGCGGTGGCGGGGGTTCGAATCAAAAACGAGCGCAGCGCAGACACCGGCGCCGCGATCGACATCGGCGCGCAGGGAGCGGTCGACTTGATTTGGCACGCACGCACGAGCACACCGATCGCGTTGCCACGACCGTCGATCACGGGCGCGCCGGGCACCGAGAGGGCGCCCTTCATGTCCAAGTCGAGCGTGTTGAGGAGCGGCGTTCCGCCCTTGGATTTGGCGTCGGTGCGGCCCTTGAAGCCGACGCCGACCGGACCGAGCTTTCCGCGGGTGGGGAGCATCAGGCGCACGTCGGTGACGTTGGGCTCGAGCTCGCTCGCGGAGAGGCCTTCCTTCCAGCGCGCGGTCTGCGGGACGAGGAGCGCGAGGTCCCAGTCGGCGTCCTTGTGGCCGACCTTGGCTTGCACGGTGGAGTTGTCGGCGTAACGAATCTGGAACTGCTCGCCGGTGCCGAGGCCCGAGAGCGACGTGATGATGCGCCCGTCGTTCGCGAGCACGGTGCCGATCGCGACGGGCTTCCCTCCCGCTTCGATCGCGACGACACCACGACGGAGCTTCTCGGCTGGATCGGCGGCGGCACCGGGCGCTCCAGGTGCGGCGGGGGGGGTGCCCGCGGCGGGAGCAGGCGGCGTTCCGTCGGCCGATGGGAGCGGGGGCAACGCCGAGGACACCGATGCGAAGGTCAGTGACGCGAGGACGATGGGGAGGAAGGTTCGCATGACGCCTTGAGAGTAGCTCGGGTTGGGAGGACTAGCGAACGCCCGTGTAGCAACGTGCGCGCCAGCGACACGAGGGTGCTTCCATCGGGATCCGTGCTGCACCGCGCTGCGACGTGAACCGTGGGCCACGCCACGAGGACGTCGAGATCGCGTAAATAGGGCCGATGGGCACCTTCCTCGCGTTCGCCGCCGCGTTCACGTTCTCGGATCCACGAGCGCTCGCGGGGTGGAAGAAACTCCGTGTAGAGAGCACCGATTTCGAGGACTGGCCGAGCGGGCTCGAGGCCGCGGGCCTCGAAGAGCCGGACGACCTCACGATCGCCAAGCTGCTCACTGCGGTAGGGAAAAAACGCTTCGCCGGGGGCAAGGTGCTCGTGCGGCTCGAGGCTCGCGCCTCCGGAGCGACGCGAGGTCCCGCCTCCGGAGCGACGCGAGGTCCCGCCTCCGGAGCGACGCGAGGTCCCGCCTCCGGAGCGACGCGAGGAGCTTCCGTCACGATCGCGGGCGGGCTCGACGA
>JAAFHV010000348.1 GCA_013297655.1 Myxococcales bacterium
AGGTGGCTCGAGGGATCGGTGAGGCTCACGTTCTCGTGCTGCGACGAGATGTCGCAGAGCTCCCTCCCGAGCTCGGCGAGCTGCGCCGCGGTGGACAGGCGGCCGTTCAGAAAGGCGCGGCTCCGGCCCTCGGCGGCGACGACACGACGGACCACGAGCTCGCCGTCGCAAGGGATCCCCGCCGCGACGAGCTTCTCGTAGGCGGCCGACCCGGGCAGCACCTCGAAGCGGGCCTCCACCTCGGCTTCTTTTTCCCCTTTTCGCACCACGTCCGGGCTCGCTCGGCCGCCGAGCACGAGGCCGAGCGCGTCGACGATCATCGACTTTCCGGCCCCCGTTTCGCCGGTAAGAACGTGGAATCCCGCCCCGAGCTCGACCGAGAGGCGCTCGATCAACACGAGGTTTTGGACCGACAGCTCGAGCAGCATGAACGTGAGCTACACCCCGGGAGCAGCCCTTGTCGACGTCTTATCGAGGGAAGCCCGACCGGAAGGCCTCCCCCGGACGCCCCAGCTAACCCCTTAATAAAACTTGACTATTCGGCGAATTTCTTGACCCGAACTCGGCAGTTTGACTAGGGTGCGAGCGGCCCAAAGAGGGGGCTCTCGTCGGGGAGGTCCGCGCGAGGGCGACGCCCCTTCAAGAGGGACACGCTCGGAGCACCATCACATCCATGGCCGCGAAGACCGCCAAGACCCCGTCGAAAAAACGCGCGTACATTCCCCCGCCGGATACGCCGAAGCCGCTCTCCATCGAAGAGCGCGCGCAGAAGCTCGACGCGAGACTTCAGGCCGCGGACGCCGATTTT
Source organism: Myxococcales bacterium (assembly GCA_013297655.1). Taxonomy (GTDB): domain Bacteria; phylum Myxococcota_A; class Polyangia; order Polyangiales; family Polyangiaceae; genus JAAFHV01. The sequence continues at coordinate 809 of JAAFHV010000348.1, forward strand.
CAGCGTCAGTACCTCGACGCCCTCGACATGTCGTGGATTTACCACGACAGCGCGCTCGAGGGCTCGGTGTACACCCAGGAAGAGCTCCGGATGGCGCTCGATCCGAACGCGGTGATGGTCGCCGAATCGAGCCTCCAGCCCATCTGCGACGAGATCCGCCGTCACCGCGAGGCGCTCGAGTTCGTGCGCGACTTCGCGCTCCGGAAGCGGCTCCCGGTCACGCTCGATGTGGTGAAGAAGATTTACCTCATCTTCCACCCCGAGGAGGGCGACGTCAAAACGGTCAAGTACCGGAAAGACATCCCCCAGCATCGGCTCTACTTCCACGAGTACGCGGCGCCGGAGAAGATCACGGTCAAGGTCCGCCAGGTGGTGGACTGGCTGAACGATCCCGAGACGCGCAAAGCCAGGAGCGCGCTCCGCATCGCCTCGCGGGCGCACTACGATTTGCTTCGGGTGTTCCCGTTCACGACCGACAGCGGCAAGGTCGCGCGGCTCCTCATGAACCTGCTCCTGCTCCGCGCGGGGTTCCCCCCTTCGATCGTGCACTCGACCGAGCGGCAGCGTTACTACGAGGCCCTCAAGGGCTCGAGCACCGCGATGAACCAAATCGTGCTCGAGTCGATCGAGAACAACCTCGCGTCCGTCGAGAAGCTGCTCGACCAGTACGAGTCGCGGCGCCGCCCGCGGTGAGCACCACGCCGGCCACCACCCGCGCCTTCGGCTCGTCCGCGCGCAAGGCTCGGGTCGCGCCACGCGCCGAGGCTGGTACAAGCCCAAGTGATGCAACAACTTTGAACCGCGGGACCTTGTTTTGCTAGGGTTCGGCGCGGAGGTCGTTCACACCCGCGATGGCTAGCGCGCTCGACGCGTCGGTGACTCTCGAAGACGTTTTTGCCGTCGTTTCGGCGAAACGCGTGCCCTTGGCGCCCGAGCTCGCCGGCTACCTGATCCTCGAAATCGTCGACGGCGCCGATCCGGCCGGCGGCGCGATCGATCCCAAGTCCGTCTTCATCGGCGACGAAGGCACCGTCGCGCTCGTTCGACCGAAAAAAGATTCTGCCGGCGCGGAGGACGCGGAGACCTCGGCTCGCGCACTCCTCGCGCGGCTGCTCGAAGCGAGCGGCTCGCAGACCCCGGCGCTTGCGGCCACGGGGCGCAGGCGCTCGGGGGCAGGCCTTCGCGCGCTCGGCACCGAGGTCGAGTCGGCCCTCATCCCGGTGAACCGCGCCGCGGGGCGGAGGGCCCTCGCGCGCCTCGCCCGCGAGGTGAAGCGGGTCACCCAGGGCGTCGGCCGCAACGCCTCCGCTCCCCCCCCACCGCGACGCGAACGCGAACGCGAGGACGCGCGCGGTGAGGACGCCTTCGAGGACGAAGCGCGCACCCGCGCTCGCGTGAGCAGCGACGCGCTCCCGAAGAACCCACGGCCCGCGCCTCCGCAAATCCGTCGCGCGTCCGCGAGCCTACCGCGGCCCCCCGCAGCGGCCGAAGTGCGCGCACCGGCTCAGGAAACGCGCGCCCCGGCGCCTCAAGAGCCCACGCCGGTGCCGGTCCCCCTCGCGGCCGACCTTTCGGACACACCCGCCCCCGCCGTGAACCGCGGCGCCCTCCCGAAGGTGATCGCGCCGAAGCCGCGGACCCTCACGCCGATCCCACCCAAGCTCGAAAAAGATCGCGCCGCGGACGCGAATGCGAATGCGAACGCGAATGCGGACGTGCCGAGCTCGCTCTTCGCCGGCGACGAGGTCGACAACCTGCTCGCCACCTTCGAGGTCTCGAACCTCAAGGACGACCGCGGCGTCTCGCACGACCTGAAGGCGCTCGTCGGCCTCGAGCCCACGCCTCCTCCCCCCGATGCGAAAGATCTCGCGCGCCTCGTCGAGGCGGTCGTCGGCAAAAAAGAGGCGGGCGCGGCCGAAGCGAGCGTCCCCTTCGACACCGGCGCCAACGTGGGCCCGCGGAGCGTTACTGCCGATCCGAACGATCGCCCGCGCAGCCTCGCCGATGCGCTCGAGCCCTTGCGCGGTGACAACGAACGCGGCGACGGCGACGGCGGTATCGACGAGCTGCTCGGCCTCGGCGACGACGACGCCACCCCCGGCGCTCCGTCGCTCGAAGAAGAAGATCCGACGCGGCGGCTCGGCGGGCCCGACGACGGCCCGCCGAAATCGAGCACAGTGCCCGCGCCTCCGGCGAAGCTCGAGCCCGCCCCGAAGCGGCTGCCCGCCGTCTCGCGCGCGGCCGATGTCCCGAAGCGACCCGAGCCCGAGCCGCTCGCGCGTCCTGCCACCGAGGCCTCCTCCTCGCCGTCCGTGCGCCTCCCCGAAGCCTCGTTCGAGCCACCACGCGCGCCGAAGACCACCTTCGCCCTCGCCGCGATGGCACTCGTGGTGGTCGCCGCCGGAGCAGGTGCAGTATACAAGTTCTTCCCGGAGTTCTTCTCCGGCAAAGGCCACGGGACGACCGGCCCGCACGCGTCTGCGACGCCGAGCGCGTCGGCTCCGGCGCCCGCGAAGTGCAAAGCGACCGTGATCGCGACCGACGTTCCGCCTGGCGCGGAGGTGTTGTGGCGTGTCGCGCAGGCCCCCGCAGACGTGGAGCGCATGCCGGTGGGGAGGCTCGAGTTCGTGGCCACCGCAGAGGGATTCGCACCGAAACGCGCGGTCGTTCCCGCCGGAGCGGCGTGGGACACGGGACCCGACGGCAAGCCGCGGTTCGAGCTCGGCGTGCAGCTCGATCCCGCGAAAAAGCCTGGCGTCGTCGAGCCCTGGCCCCCCGGTGAGCCCGGCGCAGCGGTGGGCGGAAACGGCGCCCCGGGCACGGTGCATCTCGTGAGCACGCCGCGCGGCGCCGAGGTGTGGCTCCTCGTCGGCCTCGGCCCGGAAGCGCGGGTCGAGCGGCTCAAGTGCGACGCCGACGTCGACGTGCTCGTCGCGGGCCCAGGCGCGTTCCGCAAGCGGCTCCACGCCACCGCCGCCGACATCGAGAAGGCCCCCGTCGACGAGAAAGAGACGCGCATCGTGCGTCTGTCGGCGAAGTAAGGTCCGTCGCGCCTTTCGGCGCCCACACGAGGGATCCCTCCGCGCGCTGTTCGCGTACGTTCGGACGATGGCCCCGCGCGCGCTCCGTTCGTGCTCTCTCGTCCTCCCGCTTTCCCTCGTCGCGATCCTCGGCGCGTGCGGAGGTGAGCCGCCTCCGCCGCCCAAGGCGCCGGCTCCCCCGCCCGTCGTGGCCGAAGCGCCAAAGGCTCCCGCCGAGTGCTCCGCGAAGGAGAGCTGCCTCGCGGAGGGCAAGGAGCGCTTTCGAGCCGGCGACATCGCGGGCTCGCGGCAGAGCTACGCACGGGGGTGCCACTTCGGCGACCTCGCCGCGTGCGCGACCGGCGGCGCGCTCTTCCTAGAGCTGCCCGCGGACAAGGGCCGCGCCGAGTCGCTCCTCACCCACGCGTGCGCCGACGGCAAGGGCGACGCGGACGGGTGCGCCGTGCTGCTCTCGGTTCACGTCGACGGCAAGTCCACTCCGCCCGAAGAGCTCCTCCGCGAGGCCGAGGCGGCGTGCGCCCCGGGGAGCGAGGATCCGCGGATGAAGCGTGCCCGCGGCGAGGCCTGCGCGATCGCGGGCCACTCCTACGAGCGCGGGGTCGGCACCGAACCGAACGAGCCACGTGCCCTCGGCGCCTACCAAAAGGGCTGCGACCTCGGCCACGATCCGTCGTGCCGTTTGAAGCGCGATCTCGCGGCGTCGATCGAGCGAAAAAAGGAGGCCGAAAAGCCGAGCCTCCTCGCTGGCGCGAATCTGAAGGTCTCGGGCATCTCCGGCCAGGGGATGACGCTCGACGAGGTCGCGTGCAAAACCGAGGGGCTCGCCGGCATGTTCGGGCCCCTCGCGCTCGTCGGTGCGTTCGGTCCGAAGAAGCCGAAGCTCGACGCGTGCGCCAAGACGAAGACCGAAATCGTGCTCCATTGGTCGACGAAAAACGGAATGATGTCCGAGATTAAGGCGGAGGGAGGCACGCCCCCGGTGAACACCTGCGTCGAGCGAACGATGGCGCAGACGAAGGTGATCCCCGGCCAGTGCGCGGCCCGATTCTCCCTCCGTCGCTGAGCGACCACGACCCCGCCGACCGCGCCGGCTCACGGTCTAGAGCGCCGCTCAGGTTGAAGGACCGAGGATTTCGTGCGGTTAGCAAGCAACGACCCGCAGCGCCGCGAAACGCGCGAAAGCCGACGGCCCTTCGAAGTCCCTTACGAGGGACGGGATTCAACCTGTTCGGTGCTCTAGACAGATGCGCGCGCCGCTGCCGCTCCTCCCCGCAATTCCCAATTGACGAGAGGGCGAGGCATCCCCGATCTTGGAGAGCGAGGTTCATCATGCACGACCAACAGCTTGCCATCGTCAAAGGGCTCATTCCGATCGCTTGGGCCGACGGCGACTTCGGCGAAAAAGAGCGGGAAGCCATCTCGGGGCTGCTCGCGGCGTATGGCGCATCGGACGAAGAGAAGACGTCTGTGTTCGACTACGCCAAAGAAAAACGGACCCTCGACGACATCGACCTGCAGGAGCTCTCCGCGACCGATCGGCGCGTGCTGCTCCAGACGGCGGTCGTCATTAGCTTCGTCGACGGTGAACAGAGCGCCACCGAGTCGGCGATGCTCGCGGACCTGTGGCAGCGCCTCCGCATCCCGGAAGCGGAAGCGAAGATCTGCATCGAGCAGGCCGCCGAGCGCGCGCAAAAGCACCTCGGCCTCCTGAAGTAAGCCTCGTCGAGACGGCACCCGAACGAGCGACCGCGCCCCGCACGACGGCGCGGTCGACTCGTTTTTTCTCGGCCTCTGCGTCGCGTGTATCTTGCATACGTCTACGCGTGCGGACTGCGCCCGTCAGCCGGAGCGCGGCGCGAGGAGCGGGAGCGCGGCGCGACGTTGTCAGGCCTTGGGGCGGATCGACTCGAGCTCTTTGACCAGCGCGGTGGGGCTGACGGGGACGGAGTAGTACCCCGTACACCCCGCCTCGACGGCGCGCGCGCGGAGGTTCTCGTCGGCGCCGGGGCCGAGCACGAGGACCGCGAGCTGCGGAGACGTTGCGCGGAGCTTTTGGCACACCTCGATGCCATCGAGCTGACCTGCGAGCTCCACCGCGAGCACGACGGCGTCGGGCTCGTTGGCGGCGACGCGCTCGATCACGCCAGCCCCCGACTTCTCTTGCTCGACCGTGAAGCCCCTCGCCGTCAAGAGGGCTTCGAGGACACCAGAGAGCGAGTCGGACGGGACAGCGAGCAGGAGGCGCATCGAAGAGAACGCTACCTCAAACCGAGCGCGATAGGCATCGGCGACGCGCGCTCACCGCGTGAAGCGCGCGCTGACACGGAGGCCGTGCGGCGCGTCGCCGAATTCCATTGCGATTCCGATAACATGCGCAACTTCGGCGCAAACATGGAGCGGGACCGCGGACGCGCGACCGTAGGTGCTGGGGGGGACCTCGAGGCGAAGGAACGAGCCGCGCATGGCCGCGGGCAGCGAGGCGCCGGCGTCCTCCACCGAGAGGCGCGCGCCGCCGGGCAGCACGTCGATCGCGACGACGACGCGGCCGTCCTTCGGGGTCGCGGTGATGGCCTGCGAGACGAGCTCGCGGAGGAGCCCGAGGGTCGCCTTCACGCGGGTGCGCACGAACGCCTCTTCCGGGGAGCGGAGATCGACCTTCACGCCGTGCCGCTCGGCGCGGCCCTCGAGCTGCGAGATGACCTGCTGCACGAGGGCGACCAAGTCCGCGGTGGAAGGCAGCTCGTCGAGCGAGACGTCTTTGGTGGCGCCGAGGGTCGCGGCGAGGTCGCTGCACGCCGCGAGGCGCCGACGGAGGGGCTCGAGGCGCTCGTCGCCGACCACGTCGCGGAGGGCCGCGAGATCCCCAGTGATGGGCGAGAGGAGCTCACGCAGCTCGGCGCCGACCCCGGACGCGAGGCGCGCCCACGCGGAGAACGACTCACCTCCGGCTGCAGGCGGAATGATCGAATCGGGGGCCTCGTTGTGCTCGATGACCTGCGCGAGCTCGCGCGCGATCGCCTCGCCTTGCTTCCGCGCCTGATCGAGCTCCTTCGTGAGGCGCTCGCGCTCGCTGCGCTCGGAGGCGTCGTCTGCGCGAAGAGAGAGGATCTCGTGGCCGCCTTCGAGCTCGAGGCGACCTCCGTAGCGGATGGCCATTCGGCTGAGCCACGCGCGCTCGGTCTCGGCGGTGGGCGACGTGTCCGGGCCGAGCGTGATCGAGAGCCGGACCTCGTCGCCTTCGCGACGAACAGCGACCGCAGAGCCGACGCCGCCGGCGTGATCGAGGAGCACGTGGAGCATGCGACGAAGCTCGGACTCCTCGCCGAAGACCTCGGTGCCGCTGCCCGGCTCGATCTGGACCCGAGCGTCGGGCGAGACCTCCCAGAGGAGCGCGGCGACGTCGATCCGCCCGCGCCGCGAGGGAGACGATTTTTGATGCACGTTCGAGAGCATCTTCATGACGTCGTCGAGCGCGTTGAGCGAGTCGTCGACGGTGGGATCACCCGCCACGATCTCGGGCGGCTGGGTGCGAAGGACCTGGACTCCCTTGCGGAGCCGCTCGGCCGCGCCCTGGGCCTCCTGCGTCAGCAACCACCCCAGCTCTTGCCGCGTCAGCCTGCCTTTTGACATCGAGAGCATCCTACCGATTGCCTCGCCATCGAGGCTCTTTTCTTCACGTTCGACGCGAATTTTCGAGCGGCGGGCGGTGGTCGACGGAGGCCCGGTCCGTCCTTAGCTTGGCGCGATGCTGCAAGAGCTCACCCCCAAGTCCGTTTCGTTCGACACCCACACCGACTCCACCGTCATCCACCTCGGTGCCGGCGGAAAAGGAGCGCCGAGCCCGTCGAAGTCCACCCTCCTCGTCGACAGCGACGGCTGCCTCGTCGGGATCGATCTTCGGCGCGGCGCGGGCCAAGGTTGGGTCGTCATGCTCGGCGCCCACGAGGACGTCGCGAAGAGCGTCGCGGACACGTCGGTCGACGTCGCGTTCGACGGCGACGGCAAGCCCGGGCTCGTGCGCGTGCGCGGCTACCGAGCCCGAGGCGCCGAAATGTCCATCCTCTAATCCCCCCCTTAGTCCCCTCACGAGCTCCCACCCCCTCGAGCTCCGTCCTCCTCACGAGCTCCCTCCCCTCACGAGCTCGTCCCCTCACGAGTCCAGTCCCCCACCTTCTTCTCGGCGGCGACTCGATCAAGATCGGCGCGCCCCTCGTTCAGGGAGCCCAGGTCGAGGCGAAGATCACCGCCCA
>JAAFHV010000035.1 GCA_013297655.1 Myxococcales bacterium
CGAGCTCCCCGTCGTCGGTGTGATCGCGGCGCCTGCGCTCGGCCTCGTGTTCACCGGCGCCTGCTCGGTCACCGGCGAAGTCGTGGTCCCCACCACCCGCGCGGGGGTGCCCTGCCACGTGAGCACCACCGAGACGATCGACGACGGCCTCTTCGCGACCGGCTTTCCGTACGACAAGGCTACGAGCCCCGATAACAACTTTGCCCAGTTCGTCGCCGTGAAGAAGCGCTCTCGTGGCGTGCGAAGGTGCGGCTCGGCGGCCCTCGATCTCTCGCTCGTGGCCGACGGCACGTACGATGGCTACTGGGAAAAAAAGCTGAATCCGTGGGACCTCGCCGGCGGCGCGGCGCTCGTGCGGGCGGCAGGTGGCAAAGTCACGGGTCTCCCGAAGGGCGCGGTCGACGTGCGCGAAGGGAACGTGCTCGCCACGAACGGTCGTGTGCACGAGGCCCTCGCCGCGCTCCTCGGCTGAGCGTCGTGTGTGCGGGTGAGGTCGACGAGCCGTTCGGCACGGGACCTCACCGAGCAGCGTTGGATCGGTGCGCGTTTCGGGACGATGGGTCGCGAGCGGCGTCGCCGCGCTCGTGGAGCGTCTCAGCCGTCGCGGGTGAGCGCCTCGACTGCTACGCCGAGATCGATCGCCTCGCGGCCGCGCGGTAACTTGGCGTAAAAGCCCGCGTTTTCCCACTCGAAGAGGCCGCTCGGGGCGGGGAGCGACGCGGCGACGATGGCCGTGATCCGTGAGGCGTCGAGGTTCGCGCGGAGCTTTCGGTTCCGTGCGACGAAGCTGCCGAGGCTACCCGCCATGACGAGGATGCTCGCGAGGCCGGTCGCGATGCCCCCCGCGGTGCCGGCGAAGAACGCGAACATCCCGAACATGCCGAGGAAGAGCCCGGCGACGCTCGCGTAGCGATGCACCTCGTGGAGCCCGAGCTTCGCGCGGCAGCCGTCGCACACGCTCACGCGAAAGAACATGCTCGCGCTCGCGCTGCCGAAGCCGGACGCGACCTTCGACACGTAGAGGTACACGACGGCGCTACCGATCGGAGCCTGCGCGCAGATGGGGCACGTATCGGTCTCGGGCCAGACGGCAGGGCCCGCGTTGGCGGGGGCGACGTTCGTCTCGCGCATCGCGGCGAGGGCGTTCGCGGCCGGCCCGAGGCGCGAGTCCACGATCGTGGTCTTTCGTAGGCATTTCGGGCATCGCGCGCCTTCTTCATCCGCGACCGCTATGTCACAAGCCGAGCAGCGGAGCGGGCTCTCGGGCTCCTTCGCTTCCGCCGCGCGTTCTTCCGGTGTGCGGTAGGGCGTGCTCATTCGGGGAGCCCGGCGAGGCTCGACCGCGGCATGCTCACGCCGCGGGACGCAAACGGCGGGCTGGTCGTCGCCTGCGGGCGCGAAGATGGCGCGGGGCCGAGTGTCCGTCTCGGTCGTGGATCAATATGTAAGGTGCACATGTTTGCGCGGCGACCGATCAACGGAGAAAGCAGACCGCCCACACCGTCGCGACGAGCAGCGTGATCCCGATCCCGATCGCGATGCGCAGCCCCTTCGATGCGGGAGCGGGACCGGCTCCCACGTGCGCGGCGAGCCCGGCGATCGGGGGAGGCGCCTTGTCCCCACCGTCCTCGTTGAACACGGTGGCGGTGCGCGCGAGGCACGTCTCGAGCGACGGATCTGCCGACGTGTCCATGCGGATCCGCATCGTGGAGCTTCCTTCGACGCGCCACTCGGCCATGATCACGCGGAGCGGCTCGCCAGGATCCGAGATGCCCTTCTCGAACACGTACGTGCGCACCCGCGTTTGGCCTGGTCGGCGCGCGAGCACGGCAAAATAAGGCTCGCCGGGGCCCGAGGGCTCGGGGAAGTAGACCGCGAGCATCTCCACGTTGGCGCGCGTTTTCACCGCGTCGTTCGTGAGCACGCCTTCGACGCCCACGCCGCGCACCGGCTCATCGAGGACCTGTGCGACCATCGCGAGCCACGTGGACCACTCGGGCCCCGAGAGCAGCTTCCAGAGCGCTGCGGGCTCCTTCGCGGCGCGGGCCGGGATCACCTGGTGAGCGATTCGGTAGTACGGCGTCGACATGCGCGACGACGTTAGAGCCTCGCGGTCCGTTCGCAAATCGTCGCCGATACACGGCGTTCGTGGGGGCAAACGTGTCTCGCGACCGATGCTGGCTAGCGAGGAGAATGGCGCTTCGGAGCTGCCTTCGTCTTGTTTCCGGGCGCGGCCTTCGCGACGTGCGGAGCCGCGGCGGAGGGCATCGGGGGCGCTTGCGCGGGGGGCGTCTCGTCAGGCACGGCCTTCGTGACGAGGGCGCTCGTCGTGGCGACGTCCGAGACACGCTCCGCAGAACTGGACGGTGGAGGCTCGGGGCAGACGGCGGGCGTGGGCGCCGTCGCGGTGGCCGCGGTGAGCCCTCCCGCGCTTCCAATCCCCGCGCCGAGGACCACGACCGCGAGCCACACGCGGAGCGGAGGCAACCTTCGTCGCGTGATCCGAGGCGCTTGCGCAGGGGCCGGCTCTGCGATGGCGGGGGTCACGTACACGCGCTCGGCGTGCAGCTTCGGCTCGACTCGAACGACACCGGGCTCGGTCGCCTCGTCGATCCCCGCAGGCGCTTCGTCGAGCCAAACGTACTCCCCGTCTTCGAGCAGATGGGGCGCGACGGCCGGACGTTCACCAGCGCTCGACAAGTGCGAGAGCCAAGCTCGCTGCGGCATGATCTCCGTTCGCGCTTCGCTCTCGTCGACAGAAGAGAGGTCGGGGAGGGAGGCGAGCGGGTCGAGCGTGACCGGAAGCGGAAGCGTCGGACTCGAAGAAAGCGAAGGAGCGGGGCTCATCGCGCCGCACTGAGCATTACCTGTGCCGAGATGTAAGTCCCTCGCGGGCGCCGATTTGTGGCGGCTGCGCTGGCGCTGCGCCGGGCGCGAGGACCCCCGAGTGCGCAATGGCCGTGGATCGAGGGGTCCTGTTCGATCGCAGCGCGCGGTCGCCCACCTGCGGGTGGCCCATCGTCACTCGTTGGGATCGGTCTCCTCGACGGGGCTTCGCGCGATCGTGCCGTCGCTCTTTTTGGTCAAGACGAGGCGGAACGTGGACTCCTTTTCGTCGCCGTCGAGATCGCCGTGGGCCTCGATCGTCGCGCTCTTTCCGTCGTCGGCGGTGACGAAGCGGTAGCGAAACGCGGTGCGCTCGCTGCGCCACGAAACGCCTATTTTTGCCCACGATGGGTCGTTCGCGCTGTCACTCACGACCGGGACGCGGGTTCCTCGGGGGGTGACGCCGGGGACCCACGGTGACGAGCCGGGGAACACGCCGTTCCCCTTCGCGGACTGCTCGACGGCGTCGGCGAGGGCGGCGATGCGGGCGCGCACCTCGGGGAGCTCGGCGCGCGCTTTCTCCCCGGTGGAACCCTTCGCGAGGCCCTCCGCGAGGGCGCGCGCGGAGGTCTCTTGGGCGCGGGCGTCGCCGGTGAAGCGCACCGCGAGCACCACGTCTTCTCCTTGCACCACGTGAGCTTCGTCGATCGGCCCGACCCTCTTCGCGTTCGCGACCGGCGCGCCGAGGAGGCGGTCGAGGCGTGTGGCGAGCTCGCGCGCGCGAATCGCGGTCTTCGTGCCGAGCTTGAGCTGCGCGGTGGTGCCGGTGCTCTCGGTGTCGAGCGTCGCGTCGATCGTGAGCTCGTCGAGCTTGCCGCGCGCCTTCGCGATGCGCCCTCCCTCGAAGCGCATGTCGGCGTAGGCTCCCGCGGCGGTGGGCGTGAGCGCGAGCCCGGGCGGCGACACCATCAGCTCGTCGCGCCGATCGGCGCTCGACGCGAGCGCGCGTGCGCACGCATCTTTCGTGTCCTCCGAGAGGCCCTTCGCGAACGTCGCGCCCACGCGCACGCTCGCGCCCTTCCACGAGATCACGAGGTCGTCGAAGGCGTCGATCGTGGCGATTTGTCCGCAAAACCCTACGAACGGGAGCTCCGCCAGCTTGGCCATCTCGGCGAGCAATTGGCCGCTCGCGGCGGGCCCGAACGGCGATCTCCGCAACGCGCCCACGTCGACGTGGACGAGGAGCGTCGCATCGTCGTGGGCGACCGCGAGGGCAGGTGAGGGGCGAGCGCCGGCGCGAGCGGGCGCGAGGTTCGAATCACCGCAGGCCACGAGGCTTGGGACCGCGGCGAGTGCGAGCGCGAACGTGACGAGGCGCATGCGGAGCATTCCCTTCACTATGCCAGCACTTGGGCGCAGACCGCGCGCTTCCGCGAGGTGCACGAATTCTCGCCTCGCGCGCCGAAACAGGGCCCACCTTTTCAATGCCGAGCCTCGGTCGCGCAACGAAAGCGGGCGCCGTGAAACTAGGCAACAGTGGCGTCGAATGAGTGCATGGTGCACACGAAGGCCCCGCCGTGGAATCCGTTCGCGCGAGACTTGGCCCTCCCGTGGCGGCTCTGACTACGATCGTTTCATGAGCCAGGAAAACCGAAGGCGCGCGCTGCGCAAGAGCACCCACGTTCCCTGTCAGCTCGTCCGCCAGGGGGACAATCTCGTGTTCGCCGAGCAGACGGCCGACCTCAGCGAGCAAGGCATGCTCGTGATCTCCGACGCCGAGCTCGCCCTCGGGGACACGCTGATGGTCTCGTTCCAGACCACCGCGATGGGCATCTGGATCGACACGCCGGCGACGGTGGTGCGCCTCGTCCGCGGGCGACGCAAAGAAGACCAAGGGGTCGGCTTCGGGGTGCGCTTCGACGGGATCGATCCCGTGAAGCGGCTCGTGCTTCGTGGAGCGCTCCGTCGCGCGGTTCCGCCGATCCCGCGCCGCACGCGCGCGTCGGCTCCCGCGTCGGCCGCGCTTTCTTGAGCGATCAGCCGAGAGCGGCGTCGCTGGGAGCGCGGTAGCGGAAGCGTGCAAGATCCACGTATCCGTCGTCGTCGAAGGTGACGCCCTCGGACTCGAGCATCGCGCGCTGGAGGCCAGGGTGCTCGCCATCTGTGGACACGCCGCCTCGCGCGTTCACCACGCGGTGCCAGGGAATTTCCCCTTCTTTCGCGGCGCGGATCGCCCACCCCACGCCGACGGGGGTGAGCCTCCGCGCCACGAGGCGGGACAGATCGCCGTAGGTGGTGACCTTCCCGCGGGGCACCTTCTTGACCCACGCTTGCACCGCGGTGAACGGCGCGTCCTCCGCGGGGGCCTTCTTCGCCGTGCGCTTCTTCGTCGCCATCGTAAGACGAAGTAGCACCGAAGGGCCTCGCTCGCCTCGTGCGAGATGCGTGTAGGTTCCCCGCGATTCGGGACTAGTTCGTGGCGGCGAGGATCGCCTTCAGGAGGTCGGCCTGCTCGGCGATCGAAGGGTCGCGCATGTCGCGGGCGAGGAGGGTCATCGATTGGGCGTGGAGCTCTGCGATTTTGCGGAGGCCGCCGGGGATGGATTTCACGTTGTCGCCAACGAACGCGGCGTCGAGGCGCTTCAGGGTGGCCATCGCCGAGGCGTACGCGATGACGTCCCCGTTGCGCGATTTGGCGATCCGCTCGATGTCGTCGTCGTAGACGCAGGGCACGTTCGCGGCGAAGGTGCGCCTGCGATTTCCCTCCGTGACAGCGGCGGTCACGGTGAAACGAAACGGCTCGCCCGCCGTCCACATCGGCACCGATACGCGCAAAATCTCGGTCCGCGCTTCGCCCGCGCGCACGTCGCCCAAGGCGAGCTCGCCCGCGTCGAGGCGCCAACGCACCTCGCCGCCAGTGGCCTCGATCACGTGCGACGGAGCGGGAACACCCTCGAACGTGAGGCGCACGTCCTCGAACTTGGTCTGCCCGGAGACGGGGATCGCTTCACGCACGGACTCGATACGCGCGTCGAGATCGGCGGCGGCGCCCGTGGTGCCTCCGCTCATCGCCGTCATCGCGGAGAGGCGCCCGTAGTCGGTGACCGGCGTGGTGCCAACGGCGGAGAGGCTGAGCTGGCCGAGCGCTTCGAGCACCTTCGCGACCTGTGGTGCATAAGGATCGGATGCGCCGCTCGTGAGGACGAGGACCCGCGATTTCGAGGGTGTTTTCGGCACCGAAGCGACGGCGCGCTCGAGGGTGGTGGCGAGGTCGACCGAGGCCGGGCCTGGTCGCTTGAGGTTCTTCTCGAGCGCGGCGATCGCCATCGAGCGGTTGCTCGCGGGCACGAACGGCAAGATGCGGCGCGCGCCGGCGGTGTCCCACACGGTGACACGATCGCGCCCGGCGAGCTGCTCGAACGCGGCCTGCGCGAGGGCGAGGGTGTCTTTGCCGCGGCCGTCGACGACGATGACCACGTTCTCGCCCCAGCGTGCGGTGCCTTCGGCGGCGGGGGCGAGCACGTCGACCCGCATGAGCACCTCGCCGCCCCACGAAGGCACGCGCGTGTCGCTCGGGCGAATGACCAACGCGAGCCCGGTGGTGCCGAGAACGGTGGGCTTGCTGGTCTCGACGAAGCGGCCGTCCTTGGGCAAAATAAAGCCGATCGGCGCGCGCCAAGGCTCGTTCGGATCACGTGAGACGACGGGCGCGGGCTTGTTCGCTTTGTCTTGGAACTCGATCCCGTTGGCGGTGAGCACGGAGGCGCCGCCGCTGCTCGGCATGATGACGGTGCCGTCGCGCGCGAGCCGCGGGACGCCGTTGCACGCGACGGAGGCCGCGACGAGGCAGCCCATCATGAGGGTGCGCACGAGGTGCGAGAGTCGCGAGCGTCGCAGGGGGAGGACCAAGGCTCCTCGAAGTATACGGGAGCGTCGGGAAAATGCTTACCGGGATGGCTCGGGCGGCGGTCGATGCAGCTCGCGAGGTCGCCGGAGCGTTTCGACTCCCCCGTTCGTACCGGTCCCCTTACCGTACAGCGATGCCCAAGAAGGCCACCACCGCGGACGACTACCGGCGCCGCATGCTCGCGGTGGAGCGGTACGTGGAGGCGCACCTCGACGAGCCCTTGGAGCCGGCGTCGCTCGCGCGTACGGCGGCGTTCTCGTTGCATCATTTCCATCGTATCTTCAGGGCGCAACGAGGGGAGAGCGTGATGCAGCTCGTGCGTCGCTTGCGGATCGAGCGCGCCGCGAAACGGCTCCGCACGAGCGACACGTCGGTCGTCACGCTCGCGTTCGAGGCCGGCTACGAGTCGCACGAGGCGTTCACGCGCGCGTTCGTGGATCGCTTCGGGATCGCGCCCACCGGCTTCCGCGCCGAGCCCTCTCTCCGCGTCGCGGAGTACCTCGCGCGGGCGCCCGCATTGCCCACGATTCCCGTGGAGATTCGACATGTTCCGGCGCTTCGGGTCGCGTGCATGCGCCACCACGGCGGGTACGCTCACGTGCACGAGGTGTGGTCCAAGCTGCGCGCGTTCGTCGCGCGTCGCCGCCTGCCGGACGCGCTCTACGGGGTGTGCCCCGACGATCCCGAAGTGACCGAAGAGGCGAAGCTGCGGTTCGACGCGTGCGTCGTCGTGCCCGCGGACTTCGAGCTCTCCCGCGTGGAGGCCCACGTCGACGAGGTCGCGCTCGCCACGATCCCCGAAGGAACCTACGCGATCGGCGTGCACCGCGGCCCCTTCGAGGCGCTCTCCGACACGTACCTCGAGGTCATCGGGAAGTGGCTCCCCACGAGCGGCCGCGAGCCGATGGCCGACGCGGTCGTCGAGCACTACCTCGACGATCCGCGCACCACGCCGCCTGCAGCGCTCCGCACCGAAGTGCGCGTGCGCCTCGAAGATTGAGCCGTCGCCCGCGAGTCTATCCGTCCGAAATCGCATCGCGTCACGCCGGGGAGAGGCCCACCGTGACATCCACGACCGCCGAGGTCGGCGTGAGGCTCGCGAGCGGATAGCGCTCGAAGTCGGCCACGTACCTGCGACGCGTGCGCTCTTTCCACGGCCCGTTCACGTGCGCCCACGCCTTCCACACCACCTCGGCGGGGTCGCCCTCGACACGAAACGAAGCCACTTCGCCCGCCGGGATGCACACCCGTCGAAGCCCCTCCGGCACCTGCGTTTCGCGATCCACGCGCACCCCGAGCACCATCGTGTAGGGCCCGGTCTCGTCGCTCACGTAGTCTGTGTATACTGCATATAGAGCCGGATCGTCGGCCTTCTGAGGGAGCTTCTGGAGCCAGCCCTCCTGCATGAAGCGTTGCCAGGTGGCGGGGATGTCCGTCGCGGCGGTGGCGGGCGAAGTTCGGAGCGGGAGGCCGAGAACGAAGCGGTCGTGAGTGGCGTTCAGGTGCGTCGAAGAGAGCGTCATTGGTGGGGCCTTTCGTGAGCCGGGAAGGAGCTTGCCGGAGCGCGGTCGTGCGCACTTGATGGCGCGTGCTTTTTCGCGGGCGCGCCCGGTTCGCGCCCGCCCGTCCGCCGCGATCGGAGCCGAAATACGCGAGAAAAGCAGGGCACATCCGTTGCTCTTGGGTTCGCCATGCGACGCCTCCGCCCCGCGCTCACCTCCTTGTTCCTCCTCCTCGCGATGACCGCGGTCGCGCACGCGATGCCGCGCGTGCAGGTCCGAAAGCTGCAGGTGGCCTTCAAGCCCACCGACGTGATCGACATCGAAGGGACCAAGGTGCCCGCCGCCCAGGTCTCGGCCGAGCTCGACCAGCTCCAGGAGGCGCTCGAACAAGATGGCATCTCGCTCCGCAAACAAGATCGGAAGCGGCAGGCGCGGAAGCTCTCCGTGTTCCCCGGCAGCGAAAGCGACGCGACGAAGGACAAACAAGCGCTCGGCGCGAGAGTCACGAAGCTGCGAGCGGTCGAGGCGGGCGGCTTCGTCGGCATGGAGCACCGCAAGCTCGGCCGCCCACCGGTGATGAACCCGCCGCGCGGTGGCGCCACCCTCGCGCCGACCTCCTCGCCGCGCGCGAGCGTGAAGGGGCCGCTCGACGTCGCGTACGAAGAGTCACTCGGGAACCGCAAGCGCGCCTCCGCGTTCGTCACGATCGGGCTCGAGGATCGTGGGACCTCGACCTCGGTGGGGTGCGAAGCGACCCTCGAAGGCGGCGTGTACGTGTTCGACAAAAAGGCCGAGCTCGTGAAGGTGCTCGCCTCCGGCGACGTCTCCGGTACCGTCACCAAGGGCCGGATCGAGGTGTATTTGCTCGGCAAAGCGGTCGACGGATTTCCGAAGACGGGCGCGATTCGGTCGAGCTTGGTGAAGCCTATCGCCCCGCCGGAGGCGAAGCTGAAATACGGCTGGGGGCCGCTCTCGGTCGACATCGAAGGCGCGGTCGCCGGTGAGCTCCGTGTAGACCTCACGGGAGGCGCGGGACCCTCTTCGGGTACGAAAGGCCGCTGTGCGATCGACGCGACCCCGAGCCTGAAAGCGACCGCGCGTGCCCGCGCCTCGGTGAACGCGATCGCGTACAAGGTCGGCGTCGAGGGGAACATCACCCTCGTCGACGTGCGCGCACCGGCCTCCGCCGCGATCGCGCTCCGTGACGGACCCCCTACGATCGTCGAGGATTTCAAGGCGAAGGTGACCGCGTCGTTCCTCGACGGGGCGGTGGACCTCTTCGTGAAGACGCGCATCCCGCGCGACGGCGAGCGCTTTTGGGACCTCGATTGGGACCAGGTGTACCGGAAGAACCTCTTCGACTGGGACGGCCTCAAGATCGACCAGAGCCTCGCGAGCTTCCGCGCGAACGAGACGAAGCTGTGAAGACCACGCGCCTCGTCGCCACCCTCGCGCTCGTGCTCGTCGCGAGCTGCTCGAGCGATCCAGAGAGTATGCATGCATCGCCGGCGTCGGTCCCCGCGCCTGCTGCTCTGTCCGCCGCGGTCGTGCCCGAAGCCGCGGTCGTGCTCCCCGCGTGGCTCGACGCGGCGCCGCCGGACGAGCGCCTCGACGACGCGAAGCGTGAGGAAATTCAGCAGGAATCGCGTCGTTTGGCGCGCACGCTTCCCGCGGGGTCGGCGATTCGGGAGGCCTTCTTCGCGAAGCTCGCGGTGCTCGCGCCGTGTGGGCGCGCGGAACGGTCGGCGCGCGCGGGTGCCTATTCGGCCGACGCGGTGACGCCCGCGGAGCTGGTGCATGTGCTGCGTGACACGAGCGCGCCGTGCCGAGCTTCCACCCTCGAGGCGATCGGATTTTCGGGTCACGTGGACGAGGCGCTGGCCTCGAGCGTGCGTGGCGCCGCGTCCGGGAGCGGCGCAGACGACGTGCGACGAGCGGCATGGCTCGCCTTCGGATCACTCGGCGAGACGGCGAAACGAGAGCAGAACGCGGTCCTCGGCGCGTCGATCGATCGCACCGTCGCCGAGAAGCTCGCGGCCGCGCGCGGCGACGACGAGACCTTCGCGCTCCTCGTCGCGGGCAACGCCGGCTGCGCTCCGTGCGAAGCGACGATGAAGGCGCGCGCGAAGGACAAGAGCCTCGAGAAGCGTCGGATCGCGATCGCGGCGCTCCGCTTCGTGGGCTCGCCTACCTCCGTCGACGCGATGTGCGCGTCCCTCGCGAAGGACGACGACACCGCCACCCGCGACGCGGCCGCGTGGGCGCTCGGGTTCCGTGCATCGCGCGGTGACACGCGGACCGCGTGCCTCACGAGGGCGGCGCAAGACGACGTGTCACCGCGGGTGCGGGATCAGGCGATTCGCAGCCTCGCGACCCTCGCCGACGACGTGCCTTCGGCGTCTGCAGCGCTCTCGATCGTCGCGACGGACGGGCCATCGGCGGAGCTCGCGCGGGCCGAGCTTCGTGTCCGTGGCGAGCACGATCCCGCGTCGAACGTCGTGGTGCCCAGCGAGCGTTGAGCGCGTCGTAGCGCTAATTTTGCCTGGAAATGGCCCTCGAACGAGCGCTCACGAGCCTCGCCGACAGGTCACTGTGCGGTCGTCGCGGCCTCGGGTGCGATCGCGGACGCTGGCTCCGCGGCGGCGACGGAGGCGCGTGGTAGGCACGCGTCGTCACTCAAGACGTAGCCTTCGATGCAGCGGACCTCGCACGTCGAGATGAAACAAATCGCGTAGCCGTTGTCCGGCTCGGGGCAGCGACCGCACCCGTCGACGTCGCGGGAGGGGGGCATCGAGGAGGTCGAGGTGTAGCGGGTGCGGCTCGACTCGCGGCTCTTCGCGGCGGCGATGGCTTGCACCGTCTTTACCGCGACGACCGCGGCGACGAACGCGAGCTTGGCTCCTGCTCCGCCGCGCATGCAGCCGGTGGTGGAGGTCGCGAGGACGGAAGCGAGGACCAAGGCGGACACGGTTCGAACGGTGCTCGCTTGTTTTCTCACGAGGAGACGTAGAGCAAGCCGAGTGCCGTCCGTGCGTCGCGTCGATCCGCAGGAAAATGAAGCGAAACGCGCGCTTGCGTGAACCGTGGATGACGGCGCTCCGCGCGACGAGCGGCCTCAGGCGCGCGGGATGAGCGCGAGGGCCTCTTCGCAGTCGCCCTCGATCAGACGATTGCCGACGCTCTTCGCGAGGCTGCGCAGCTTCTCGTATTCGGTGCGCGCGGCGACACGTTCGTCCTTGCGGAGGTGCAGCTTCGCGAGGAGCCAGCGGCCAGTGAGCACGTCCCACGTGAAGTCGTGGGCCTCGGCGTACGCGATGCCGAGGTGGAGCTGCACGAGGCCGGCCTCCTCGCCGCTCACGGCGTCGAGGAACGCGAGGAACATGCGGTTGTGGCTCGCGAGGCGATCGAACGCCGCCTCGTCGCAGTACGAGAGCGACTGCTTGAACGCGCCGTACGCGCGCGGATAGTCCTCGAGCCGCACGAGCGCGTCGCCCATGTTGTGGAGGTTCAGCGCGACCTCGTACGCGAGCCCGAGCTCCCTCGCGGCGTCGACGGCGCCTTCGCTCGCGAGCGCGGATGCTCGAAAATCGCGGGAAAAATAGCCGATCAACGCGAGCGTCTTGAGGCGCTCGGCGGAGGCGGCGGCGTCGTCCGGGAGCACGCCTTCTGCGCGCCCGTGGTAGCGCATCGCGGACGCGGCGTTGCCGAGCGCGGCGTGCGCTTGCGCGAGGAAGAGCAGCGTCTTGTGCTCTTCGGGCTTCTCGAGGGCGTCGCGCGAGAGCGTCTCGATGCGCTCGAGGAGGGCGAGGGAGCGCTTGAAATCGCCCTGCCGCACCGCGAGCTCGGCCGACGTGGTGAGCACCGCGCGGAGCAATCGCTCGTCGCTCGCGGCTACGATTTCGGCTTGCGAGAGCTGCGCCCGCGCCGCGTCGAAGGAGTGGAGCGCGGCCAGCATGCGGCCGGCGGCGATGCGCGCGCGCACCCGCTCGTGCACCGTGCCCGCGTCGTCGACTCGTGCGATCACCTTCTCGCTCGTCTCGAAGGGCTCCGAGGCCGAGCGCACGAGGCGCACCGCATCGGACAGATCCGTGATCCAGTGGGTAAGCTCGCTCGGGCTGCGCATCGCGGGATCGCAGAGCTCGATCGCGCGCGCAAAATCACGGGCCGCGGCCTCGAGCTGACGCGCTGCAAGGCGCTTTTTTCCGCTCATCGCGAAGTACGTCGCCACCCGCTCGCGCTCTCCCGCCTCGTAGAGGTGGGTCGCGATGCGAACCGCGTGCTCGCTCAGATCTTTCGCGAAGACCTTCTCGAGCGCCGCGCCGGCAGCGGCGTGAAGGGCAGTCGCGGCCTTCGGGGTGAGCACGTCGATCACGACCTCGCGCACGATGGGGGACGTGAATCGCACCGCCTCGGGGCCGCTGTCGACCAAGAACCCCTCTGCCTTCAAGTTCGCGGTCGGCTTCGCGAGCTCGGGAATTCCGCGTCCGATCATGGCGCCGAGCACCGGCAGCTCCACCACGTCGCCCACGATCGCGGCGGCCTGGAGGAGCCCTCGATCCTCGTCGCCGAGGCGCGACACACGGCTCGAGACGAGCCCGCGCAACGTCTTCGGGAGGGCGAGCTCTTGCCCGACGAGGCGCATGTTCACCACGCTTCGCTCTGCGACGGTGACGGCGCGCGCGTCGACGAGGCCCTTCAGCACCTCCTCGACGAAGAGCGGATGCCCGCCGGCGCGCTCGCGCACGAACGAGAGGAGCGCGGGAGGAACGCGGCCTACCCCGAGGCGCAGCATGACGAGATGCTCGACGTCCTCCGGGGACAGATCTTTCAGGTCGATGCTGGAGTGGAACGGGAGCTTCTCGAGCGCGTGGGAGAAGCCTGCTCGGCCCGCGAGCACGAACACGTAGCGCGCGCTCGGCAGCCGAGAGAGCACGTCGGCAAGACACTCGAAGCTCGCGCTGTCCATCCCGTGCGCGGCGTCCCACGAGAACACGTGCGGCCTGTCGTCCGAGAGGCTCGCGACCATGCGCGAGAACGCGGCGTGGAGCGAGAGCCGCGCGTTGCCTGCTTGCGGGTTCTTCGTGCTCGCGCCGAGCGCAGAGAGCACCGCGAAGACCTCGTCTTCCTGCATGCCGAGGGCGCGTAGCCGCGGCTTCACCTCTGCGATTTGGGCCTGCGAAGCGCCCTCGCGGACGCCGCAAAGAACCTGCAACATGCATCGAATGCCGGAGAGCGGGAACTCCACCCCGCGCGGAGGGCAGGTCGCGAGGTAGGTCGCGAAGTTGTAGCCGCCCTTCTTGAGGCGCCGCTCGGTCTCGACGAGGAGGCGCGTCTTGCCGACGCCGTTGTCGCCGCGGAGGGTGATGACGCGAGGCTTCTTTCGCGTAGAAAACGCGAGAATTTCGCCGATTTGGCGGAGCTCGTCTTTGCGACCGACGAAGCGCCCGAACGCCTCCGAGAGCCCGCGGACGTCCTTCACGATGAGCGTGGCGGAGCGCGCGCTGAGCACGCCCGCGTTCACGTTGCCGCTCGCGCTGCCCTGGGAGCCGGGGCTCGCGTTCGCGCTGCTGATGGTGTCCATCTCGAACAGCTCGCGCACGTAGCGGTACGCCGCGGGGCTTATCGCGAGGAGGCCGACGCCGGTCCGCGCGAGGTCGCGCGCGGGAGAGACGAGGCCGTCGAGGCGGTCGTCCGCGGTGGGGGTGCCCTCCTTCGAGACATGGATGCGTGCAGTGTGCACACCCGCGCTCGGCTGCGCGGCGACGAGGGCACGAAGGAGCACGAGGCCGCAGCGGGTCGCGATCTCGGTGTCGCGCGCGTCGGGATCGGAGGCGCCGAAGAGGGCGACGATTTGCTCCTTTTCGCGCACGAGCACGGTGCCGCCGTAGCGCTCGATCGTGAGGAGCGCTTCGGATCGGAAGTCTTCCGCTTCGCCCGTGGTCGCGGTCTCGCGATCGCCGAAGACCAGCACGAGGGCCGTGACTTCGCGTCGCTCGCCGAGGTCGGCCGCGCGCTCCACCTTGAAGTAGCCCGAGTCGGCGTCGACCTTCGGCGGGGGCGGCGCCTGCGAGATGGACTCGACCGGGGTGACGACCACGGGCACGTCGAGGGTGGGCTCGATGAGCGAGTCGGCGCGGTTGCGCGGACCGCGATAGGGCACCAGGAAATCGGCCAAATCGTGGGGCCCGAAGCGTTTTCCCTGCGCATAGAGGAACGCGAGCAGCGCCTCGTACATGCGACCCGCGTCTTGGAAGCGATCGCCCACGTTCTTCGACATCGCTTGTTTCACGAGCGCGGCGAGGTCGGCGGGGATGTCGGGGCGGAGCAGCTCCACCGGCGGGCACTCGCACATCTGGACGCGACGGAGCGTCTCGAAGGTGGTGGGGCCGCTGAACGGGTTCACCCCCGTGATGCACTCGTAGAGCATGCTGCCGAGGGAGAAGAGATCGCTCCGCGCGTCGACCTCTTCGCCGGCCGCTTGCTCGGGGCTCATGTACGCAAATTTTCCCTGCAGCTTGCGCGCGCGGGTGTCCTCCACGCCGGTGGGCTCGATCGCCCCGCGCGCCTTCGCGATGCCGAAGTCGGTGACCTTGACCTCGCCCTCGAAGCTGAGGAGCACGTTCTGCGGAGACACGTCGCGGTGGACGACGCCGAGGGGCACGTTGTCTTCGTCGCGGCGGCGATGCGCGTGATCGAGGCCCTTCGCGACCTCGCCCGCGACGTAGACGCACATCTCGAGCGGGAGCTGCGCTTGGAGGCGACGCGCGCGGGTGAGCAGGGTGGCGAGATCGAAGCCATGCACGAGCTCCATCGCCATGAAGTACGCGCCGGTCCCGCCGTCGCCTTCGGTCTGCGCGATGCCGAGGTCGAAGACCTGCACGATGTTGGCGTGCGAGAGGCGCACCGCGAGCTTCGCCTCGTGGATGAACATGTCGACGAAGAGCGGCTTCTCCGCGAGCTCCGGCAAGATGCGCTTGATGACGACGATCTTCTCGAAGCCCTCGACGCCGAAGCTCTTCGCCTTGAAGACCTCTGCCATGCCGCCCTTGCCGAGCCGCTCGATGAGGCGGTAGCGGCCGAACGCGGTTCCCGCGGGAGGGTCGTTGTGGGCGCGCGCGCTCATGGAATAGAGGGGTTAGACCGTATCAAAGTCCGACTCGGTGCGCCCGCGTTCGTGACTGCCTCCGTTCGTTCGCGCGGCGCCGCATTCCGCGCCCCCCGTGGGCGCGAGCCTCCGAACCGCGCTCGATCGTCGCGGCCCTCGCGCTCGCCACGCTCAGCGGTTCGCGGGCCCGCCGAAATCCCGAACGTTCACGGCGGGTTCTGGGAGGGCCGGGTAACCCACACCGGATTCGTGAAGCCCATCGGCAGGAAGGGCATGAACGGGAGCACGTCGTCCATCTTCCGTGAACCGCGCGCGACCGCCACGACGAAATGGGGGCCGGGGCCTAGCGGCACGCGGATGTCTTCCTCGAAACGGACCGCTCGCGCCCGCGCCTCGGCGAGGGTGCCGGCTTCCACGCCGACGGCGGTCGGCTGTTGGCGAACGGGCTTCTTGATGAACGACTTCCCGTCGACGACGAGCTCCACCTCGGTGACGTCGACCCACGGAGCGGCGGACACCTTCACGTGCGCGACGGCGGTGTCGCGGCCGACCGCGAGGGCCACGTCGTCGCCTGGCTTGCCGCCCTCGACGACGAGGTCGACCACCGGGCCGCTCGTGACGATGGAGCGCCCTGCTTTGATCGCGGCGACGATGGTCTTCGCGACGGCGGGGTGGCCGGGGGTGCCGGCCTTCTCGTCGTCTTGGCGAACGAGGGTGCGCGGGTAACCTGCCCAATTGTATTGCACCGTGTGCGAGTCGGAGCTGCCCGTCGCGGCGTATTTTCGGCCCCGCGCGAGGAGCGCGTACCAATCGCGCAGCACCGCCTCCACCTGCGCCGGATTCTGGATCTCGTATCCGTTGTAGACCTCGACGGTGTCGAAGTCGGTGCGCATGCGGAGCGGCACGACTCCCGTCTTGGAGTCGAACCCGGTGATGTTGAAGTAGCCTATTCCTTTCGGCAATCGTGGGTGATTCACCTGGATGATGCGCGAAGGGTCGCCCTTGCGTGCGGCCTCGAACATTTGCCCCGCGCGCGCCTGGCGATAGGGCGGAACCTTTTGATCGACGGGATAGGGGAATACGCCGAAATGGCCATAACGCGGGCCGAACGTGGTGACCTCCACCCCCGAGGTGGTGCCGAAGCTCTTGTCGATTCCGAGGGCGACGAGGGAGGGGCCATAGTCGCCTACGATGTTGTGCTCGGTCGGCACCGCGAACTCGATCCCCGCCGTGACGAGGGTGACGATGCGATCTTCGACCGAGACCTGCGAGTCGAAGCTGGGGCGCGCGTGCACGTGCAGATCGCAGCCGACGAGGTTGGGGGTGTCCACCACGTGGCGGAGCGTGAGGTCCATCGTCGCCCGCTTGGCGCTCACCACTTCGATCGTGCGCGCGTCGATGCTCCACTCGAGCCCGTGGGTGGCCTCGATCCGGTAGCGGCCCTTCGGGAGGGGGGTGATCACCTCGCCCGCGAGCACGTCCATGAGGGGGCCTGCGCCGCTCGCGCGGAAGTCGGGACCGAACGAAGGATCGAGCGTGCCGTCGATGCCGTGCACCCACACGCGGGCAGGGATTTTCTCCTTCGTATCGACGTCGACGACGCGGACGTGGAGCTCGCCGCCGGGAGAGAGATCGAGCACGAGAGGCCAGCCGGTGCCGGGTGGAAAGCGGATCGGCGTGCTCGCGGAGGTGCCTTCGAGCGCATACCAATGGTCGACGTCGGCGGGGGCTTCGACCGAGAACGTCGCGTCGGGGCCGAGCGCGGCGTGAACACGCGGGTGGCCGGTGTCGTCGATGCCGAAGAGGCTCACTCCGGAGGTGGCGCCGGTGACCCGCCCGGCGACCTTCGCGACGCGATGACCGAGCGTGCGGAACACCTGTCCGTAAGTGCCTTCGGGGGAGTTGCCGAGGAACACGACGAGCTCGGGCCGCGGCTTGCGGCGCGACGGAACGGTGGGGGTGGCCTCGAGGCGTGGGCCGCCGTCGACCACTTGCGCGTCGCGGGGATCGTCGAGGTCGTCTTCTTCGGGAGGCGCGTCCTCGCCGTCGTCGTCGCCCGCGTCGATGCTCTCGCGACGCTCTGGAGGCGCGACGCTCTCGCGACGCTCTGGAGGCGCGACGCTCTCGCGACGCTCTGGAGGCGCGACGCTCTCGCGACGCTCTGGAGGCGCGACGCTCTCGCGACGCTCTGGAGGCGCGTGCCTCGCGTCGGTCGTGAGCGCGGCGTCGGAGCTGGCGTCCGAGCGGCTTCGTCCGGCGTCGAACGGTTTCGCTCGCGCGTCCGGGGCGATGGACGCGTCGCCGATCTCGTCGACCGATTTTGCGGCGGGGATGATCTCGGTCGTGACGACGAGGCGGCCTTTGCCGTGGTCGGAAGCCGAGGGTTCTTCGGTAGATGCATCTTCGGTAGGCGAAGGTGCGAGTGGGGTCGAGGCGTCGGGATCGAGGGCGGCGGCAGCGTCTTCGGGGTCGTCCTTGAGGGCGGCCGCCTCGAGCGCGATGCGCGCGCCGAAGGGCGCCGCGATGACAAAGGGGTGCGCGCCTTGTTCGACGATGGCAGCGTTGGCGAGCACGGCGTCATTCGACGAGATGTGGCCCGCGCCGGGAACCCAAACGGGCGCCGTCGGGACGATCGCGAAGCGGAGCTCGACCCTATGCGGCGCGAGCGTCTCCGGATCTTGAATGCGAGCGCGGAGGAGCCCACGTTCGAGGCGAATGAGCACCTTCGCCTTCACGCCGCCGGCGTTCACCTCGACGACGCGGGCGAGCTCGGTGCCGCTGAAGGGGCCAGCGAGCGGCCGTAGCGTTCCGTCGACGACGAGGTTCGCTTCGATCTCGACCTCGCTCGTTCCGTGCGCATCGCCGACGAGGATCTTTCCTTCGCGGAGGTCGAGCTTGAAGCGCGCGTCGCCGACGACGACGGCCTCCAGCGCGGGAGCCTTGAGCGACGAACGATGCGGCTTCATGACGAGCGCCAAACCCACGAGAGCGACGAGCACGCCGCCGAGGAGCGACTTGTCGACGGTGTCGTAGCGGCGCTTCATGGCTTCACCAGGCTCACCGCGAGCGGACCATGGAGGCGAGCGATTCGGCTGTTTTTGCCGGTCGTCACGAGATCGAGCGACAGCGCTGGAGAGCCCCCGAGCGCGGCCTCTGCGCCGGCGCCCCACTCCACGACGAGGATCGCGCCATCGCCCCGACGTTCGCGAAGACCGAGCTGCGCCACCTCGGCCGCGAGCTTTTCGCCGCTCGCGTTGGCGGACTCGCGGAGGCGATAGAGGTCGGCGTGGAGGAGCACGTTCGCGCCTACTTCGTACTCGGTGACGAGCACGAACGTGGGGCTCGTCACCGCTTCGCTCGTGGGCACTCCGAGGGCGCGGAGAAGCGCACGCGTGAAGAACGTCTTGCCCGCGCCGAGGTCTCCGTCGAGGCGCACGAGATCGCCCGCCTCGAGCAGCGGAGCGACGCGCTCCGCGAGGGCCTTCGTGGCCTTTCGGCTCGGGAGCGGGATCTCGACGACGGCGGTCACGGGAGCCTTGGAGAGAGAGCGGGGAGAGCGCGCGCGACCGCCCGCGGGTGGGAGGAGGCGGAGCCCGTTGAGGTGTGCGTAGAACGCCGCGCGAAGGAAAGCTAGTGCACGCGCGCACCGATCGGTCGTGCTCTGGCCGTCGTGATGGATTCGGTGCCGGTGCGCGCGTCGCATGGCGCCACGAAACGCTGAAAATCGCGGGGGTTCGTGACGGCGAGGCTGGCGGGCTCCATTGCCTCGCTGTTTGCCTGCTCGTCCCTCGCGTTCGTGGAAAAGGCGGCGACGGGTCGAATTAGCTCGGTGCGGATAGCTTGTGAGGGCGCACGGCTCGCGCGCAACGTCGCCGCTCGCGACACCTTCCATCCTCGCCTCGAGCCGGTGCGAGCCAAGCGCGGGCTACCACGGTGCCGGAGGGGCACGTTCGAGACGAGAGAATGACTCCGCTCGGTCGGTCCCCCATCCATGTGTGGGTATGCACCTCGCTCGCTGGTCACGCGTGCCTCCCGTCGCGGTTCCTTGGCAGAGCGCTCGCGTGGTCGGGCCCGTTCGCTCGCGGCGGAGGCGCGAGCGCTCCTCGTCGTACGCGTCTTCTTGTCCCATCCGTCGGACCTCCCACGTGAGCGGGGAATGCCAAATAGGAAAAGGCCGACTTCGCGAATCATCGCGAGGTCGACCCTTGCACGCGACCAAGCCGGCCGCGTTTTGCGCGATCAAGACTCCGTACTTCGTATCACTTCGGGGGTCGCGGAATCGGCTTGACCTGCGGGAGCGGGTTCGCCCTCGGGACGGGCGCGCTCGGGGCGGTTGGCTTCGGGATGGGTTTCGCCTGCGGTATCGGGTTCGCCGCCGGCGCGGGCGCGCTCGGGGGCGGCGGTTTCGGGATCGGAGCGAATCGCGGCACATTCGCGGCGCGCACGTCGACCTTGGCCTGTTGCGCGAGCGAGACGACCTTGGCCTCCGACGCCGTCATCACGGTCGCGTTGCCGGACGTAGGGAGGTCGAACACCTGATATTTGCCAGTCGAGCTGGTGCCGACACGACGGAACGTGCCATTCGGAAGCTGGACGGTGACGACCTGCCCCGCGACCGGCGACCCGCTCGTATCGCGGACGTAGCCCTCGATGCTGGGAGTCTTGGACGAGGGAATGCTGCCGCGCCCGCGGAACGCGAACGTGCGGTAGACGCGGTCGAAATAGACGTCGATGACCTCGTGGTATCCGACCGTGGTCGATTGCAACGAGAGCGAAGCCTTCTGCCCGGTGCCGGCGCTGGTCTCCGTGGTGGACACCCCCTCGAACGACATCTTTCCGCCCACTTTCACGCCGATTTCGACGAAGAAGCTCACTCCTCCGCCGGTCATCACCGTGATGTCGATCGCGTTCGAGGCGGAGGAGCTGTTCGTTCGTGTCATCTCCTCGGACAGCTCGAACCCCTTGGTCGTGACCGTCTCGTTGGTGTTCGCGGGGCCATCGATTTGGAGCTCCTCGAGCCGCTGGAGGCGGCCGTCGAGGGGGTTGCCTCCCATGTACGGATTGGTCTTCAGGATCGTGTCGAAGTCCTCGCGCGTGAACCCGGTGAATGCGCTCTTCATGTCGGCATTCATGAGGCTCGGGTTCTTGAGCTGCGCGCCGGTGACGGTCACCACCCGCGCGCGGCTCCCGTCGCGGTTTCGCATGCCCATCGCGAAGCGGGTCCAGCCGCCGGGATACCACTTCTTCTCCACGACCAAGCTCGGGTTCACCCACACGAGGAACTTGTCGTAATCATGAGTCACGCCGTCGCTCTGGGCGACGAGCCCGAGGGTGGACGTGCGAGATTTGCGCACCTCGAACGAGTTGGCGCTCGTCTGCGCGAACGTAAAGCCCGCCTCGACGTCGACGGCGCTCGTGCTCCCCTCGACGATGACGCTCGACGAGAACGTGGTCGCGAGCTGTGTCTTGGCGCCCAAGGTCGACGATTCTCCGTAGGTTACCGAGCTGCCCACTCCAGGGGGCGCATAGAGGATGCTCACCACCTCGAACTTGGGATTGACCCACTGGAGCTCTTTGCGCTCTTCCTTATCGGGTCCGATGTTCGTCCGAATATTCGGTTGTATCTCCGAGCAAATGCGCTGCTCCTCGGCGGTGGGAGCCGCGGCGCAGGGGCCACGCGCGGCGCGGCAGGCCGCGTTTCGGAAGGCGGGGCCGTCGGCGGGGAGCTCGATCCCTCCGTGGTTGCAGATCGGGTCGAGGATGCCCTTGCAGGTGTTCCTCGCGACCTGGCACATGCCCACGACGCACGGGATTTCGAGCTCGCAGACGCGGTTCGCGTTCTCGCGGCCGGTCGCGATCCCTCTCATTTTCTGCGCGACACAAACGCCGCGCTTGATTTGCCCTAGTCGCGTGTCTTCCCCCGCCGGACACGTCACTGGTTGCGCCGTCACGTCGAGCGGCGCGAGCGCCGCACCGAGCACACCGAGCAAACCGACCGCGGTCACACATCGTTTACGCCAAGACATGAGGTCCTCCTCTTCATTTTGCCGCGCCATTTCGCGCCCCCACGAGGTCGTATCTCGTGGCTCCCATCGGATTCGCCGCTCTCCCTCGTGGCTGTCCCGCACGCCGGTTCTCCGCGATACATGACGCCGAGCGGTTGCATACGCGGGGCGCTGGCGACCTCGAATCGCCTCGAAAGATCGCAGAATCGCGGCTCCGTCCTCGCATCCGACGAAGAGTGACGAGTCTTTCGAGCGCCGGGTTCGACGACCGAAGGCGCGCCTCGTTCCACGCTGATGCATCGATTTCCTGTCACCCGTTTGGGCTGAGTATTTTGATGCTCGAGGCGAGTCTCGCGCAGACAGGCTTCGAAACCAACGCGGTCCTGTTGGGCATTTTGCTCGCGCGTGGCGGTGGTCTCGTTCGAGTATTCTGCTCGCGCGGGGCGGTGGTCTCGTTCGAGTATTCTGCTCGCGCGTGGCGGTCTATCGCTGGGTACTTTGCTCGCGCGGATAGGAGCGCGACATCGTTGGCGTCCTCGTACCCGGTCGTCGAGCGGGAGCACCGTGGGGGGCGAGCTTCGGACGAGGATTCGCGCGCCCGGCAGCGCGAGCCGCCGCATCGCAGCTTCGATGAGGAACTGCGTCCATCACCGAGCGCAGATGGCGGCGCCGACTTGCTCTTCGCTCCGATGCGGCGCGCTGGGCCAGCGGACAAAACGTCGACGCGAGCGGAGGTGTTACCTCGGCCCGCGTCGACACCATTTTTACACTCGCTGGTTGGCTAACGAATCAACTCGTTCGCGCCGGCGGGCGGAAGCTTGGAGACGAGCTCCTCGACAGCCTTTCGGACCTTGTCTGGTTCGACCTCCTTGGCGTCTGCGTCGTAGCGAACATCACTATGGTAGAGCGGCTTGCGAGAGCCCTTCTCCATAATGTCGAGCGCGAGCCCGTGTTGGGTGTCCGTTGTCTGGGAGGCACCCATCCGCATCACTGCGACGGACCGATCCTCGAGGATTCTTCGCGTGCCCGACGCGATGTAAACGGTGAGGTCGCCGTCGGTCGCCTCTTCGTAGCCCTTCGACTTGAGAGCAGCGACGACCTCTGCCTTCGCGCGTTGGTTCACTTCCGCAGTCGCCTCGCCCTCCGCGAAGCCGTTCATGGTCGCCGTAAGCGTACCGAACGAGAACGTCTTCTTCGTGGCGACGGCGCCGTGATTGGCCCCCCCGGTCCTTACTTCGACCGGGGTTGGGCTACACGCAGCAACGTTCCAAGCGAGAGCGAGCGTCGCGGCGGCGAAGAGTGTCGTGCGTGTCATTCGGTCAGGAGTAGGACCCAGTTTACGATTCGGAAGGGGCGTCATGTCGCCCAGCGGCCCAAAGAAGCAGGCTCTGCGCAGGCGTGCCCTATGAAATCTAGGGGTGATCGCGCGGTCGAAGTCACGCAAACAAAAGTGGGAGAATCGTCGTCGTGCTCTAGCTAGAGTCCACAGGAGCTCGCTATGGCACAATGGCGCGGCTCGCTACGGCGGCGATTTTCGGCATCTATCATGTCGCCAACGCTCGATTCAGGAGACGGCCGAGAGGGAGTCGCGACCGGAAGTCGTCGCGGCGCCGGCACCCACGAGTGCGATCACGCCTGCCGCGAGGAGCGCGCCCGCCGCGTCCATACGAGAGGGTGGCCCGCGGAAGCGGAGCTCGATGGAGCGCGGAGAGCGGACATCCTCGGTGTCTTCAGGGAGCCTCGAGCTCGCGGATCGCGGCGTCGATCGGGCCCGTGTCGATGCCGGTCGCGAGGTCGAAGTCCTTGGCGGTGGGGTGGATGCGCTTGACGAACGTCGCGACCTCTTTGATGTGGCTTCGAAGCGGCTGGATCCCCTTCGTCCCGTAGTCGGCGAGGAGCACGTCCTCGCGCGGGTCGAGGTTCACCGACTTCAGCTTCTCGAGCCCGTGCACGCGCACGTTCGCGAGGTAGGAGGCCACCTCTTCTCCCGTGACGTCGCCGGAGAGAAATGTCCCGGTGCGAACGAGCTCGATGACCTCGTCGGCGTGGGCGAGGTTGAGCGCGTTGCGCGTATGGTTGCGGCCGTACATGTAGTCGACCGCGCGGATCCAGCCCTTGAGGAGCTTCTTGTACGCGTCCGGACCGACTTGTTTATAGCGATCGCGATTGGCAACGAGCCCCTCGGCGAGCACCCCGGGATAGCTTGCGCTCGTCGCGACCACCTCGCCTCCGGAGGCGATTTGCGGCTTCGAGTCGGGGTCGGCGTTGAGGGAGACCACGTCTTCCCCCGCAAGGTAGCTCGCCACCAAATCGTCGCCCGGTCGCTCCACGATGTCGGCGGAAGAGAGGTCGAGCGTCCACCCGGCGTGACGTGACCGATCTTGGAAGTAGTAGTCGAGCAAGAGGAGGTTGCTCGCCGCCTCCGAATACGTGCCCACCTTCCGCTTACGAGCACGAACGGCCTCGATCGACGCCTCCACCGGCGGGCGGACGATGATTTGGTCTCCACCGTACGACCAGTCCACCTCACCGAGGAATACGACGGGTTTGTCGCGTTCCATCGCATACGTGAGCATGGTGCCCTGCATGTAAAAACCACAATCGATGCTGCCGTCGGCGATAGCATCGGTGAGGTCGGAGTCGCCTCCGACACCGAAGTTCACGACCTCGACGTCGATCCCTTCCTTCTCGAACATGCCTTTCGCCTCGGCCACGTCGAGAGGGCTCCAGCCCGCCCACGGCACGGTTCCCACTCGCAATTTCGGTAAGCTCGCGGTGTCTTCCGTGCTGGAGCAGCCAGACGCGGCGGCGACTGCGAGGGCGAAGAGGGTGAGCGGGAGTAGCTTGCGAATCATAGGTAGATAACTCCGCGAATCGGGCGATGGACCATCAGCGGCAAAGACCGGCTTGCCCACCCTCGAACCCACCGCCATCGACGAGCGTCCGTGGCGTGCCGGTAAAACGCCCGAACCCGTCGATGCAGAAGATTTGCCAGCGAGTGGGAACGGTCCTGTTGGTGCCCGCTTCGTAGTTGGAAAAGAGGCCGTCGAAATCTATCTTCGCCCCGGCGCCTTTGTTGAGCTCGCCGATCGCGTCGAGCGCCTCTACTGGGCCGGGGCCGATACGGCGCGCGCCCTTCGCCGTCACGTCGGCGATCGCGGAAGCGACGCTCGCGCCGCTCAATGGCGCGTCGGGGGCACGACGCAGCGCCGCGAACGACGCGTAAAAAAGCATCGTCGTGGCGTCGTACGCGCGCGCGGCGGCGAGCGTGGGCTCGGGACCGGGCGCTCCTTCGCGCTTCGCTGTCGCCCTTCGATAGCGCTCACGGAAGCTCGCGAAGGCCCCTTCGTCGCGGGACGGCCAGAGGCCCACGAAGCGCCTCCGGAACGCGGGGTCCGCGCCCGCGAGCACACGATAGCCAGGGTCTTCCTCGGCGAGCACGGGGTGCAGGTAGAGGGGCTTCGTCGTCGCCGCCGCGAGGCGCGACTCCACCATCGGCAGGATCGTGGCGCCCCACGAGGTGTCCATGAGCGGAATCACCACCGTAGGCCCGAACGCGGCGAGCTGATCGGCAATCTGGGCGGCGCCGAGCTTCGACGCGTCGATGGCGCGATAGCAGTTGCCGCAACCCGGGTCGTTTTGATTCACGATCGCCGTCTTGCCATTGAAGCTGAGCCGCTCCGCGAGGAGCTGACCGAGGAGCTCGCGCCCTTTGCCGACGACGACGGCTACCCGCGCGCTGCCGAGCGGGCCTTTCACGTCCTGCGCGACGTCTGCGATGTACGCGTTCAACAGCGACACGACGTTCTCGCGCGAAGGGCCGGAGAGCGTCACGTACGAGGTCGAGGTAGGGACGGTGGACGCGGAGTCGTTTCCGAACGAGCCCGTGACGACGGGGATTTTCGCCGGCACCGTTCGTTCTGCGATGCGGAGAAGTGCACCCTCGTCGGTCGGGCCGACGATCGCTTTTGCGCCGAGCGCTACGAGGTGGGCGCCGGTGGAGCGAGGGCGCGACTGGCTACAACCCACGAGCGCGATTCGACGTTTTTCGGGGAGCTCGATGCCGCGGCCGGCTTGCAATTCGTCGAGCGCGACCTCGGCTCCGGCGAGGTGGGCGTAGTCTCGTGAATAGCCTGGATCGCTGGGGGTTACGTCGCCCACGATGCCATAGATCTGAGTGCCCTCTACGAAAGGGTTCCCGATCAGCACCGGGCACTCTTCGGTCAGCACTTGCACGCAGCGCGCGACGTCGTCGCCCCCTGTCGCGCAGACAGAGCCGGGCCCTTTGATGTCGACACAGTCGGCGTTCTCGGTGCATTCGCCGGTGACGTTGCGAGGCTTCTCGTCGATGCAAAACCCCGCGCTCGGACCCGCCTTGGCGCAGCCCGTCCCGGCGAAATCCGGGCCCCGTGCCGCGCAGTCGTCGTCTGTTTCGCACTGGAAGGTATCGCCTCCGGCGTAGAGGCTGCAGCCGGGCGAGGCCGCCGCTACGACGAGCGCGAACGCGAACGATACGAGGCCCACCGATAACGTACGAGGCCGATTCATCGCTTTACGTCCTCTCGGCAAGCGCGCTCGACGCCGGCGCAGCGCTCGGTCGCGCAGGCCGTGCACGCCGAGTCTCGGGGAGCCCCTCCGCAATGAAGCGCGCATGCTTCTGTGCATTCGGTACGACATACGCAGTCGGTGTAGGCGCCGAGCAGCTCCGCGGAGCTGGGCTTCGCGTTTCCGCGGCAGGCGCCGTCGCGCAGGCTACTCGTCAGTAGCTCGTTGCAACTCGCGCAGTCGGGCGGATCGCTCGGCGGGAGATCACCGGGGACCTCCGGCGCTGGGGGAAGGCCCGGCCCGGCGTCGCGGCCATTCGTCACGATGGGCTGCTGTTCGACGCACGCCGCGAGCGTGAGCCAGACGAGCGCAGCGGCGATCCGCGCGTGGGGAGCCACGTTCAGAATTCTCCTTGCAAGCGGAGGCCGGGCCCGGCGGGAACGAGCGCGAGTCGCGTCGTCGACGCGGCGGTGCTCGCCTTCTCCGGCCGAGTTACCCAACGGATAGTGAAGTACGTCGCGATCCCCGTCGCTACGACCGTGGCGCCGAGGAGCACGTCGGTCGCGGCGGCGAACGTGGTGGCCTTCTTGTCTGGAGAGTCGATATCGGACTGTGTCGCTCCGAACGTGGCGCGCGCCGTCGCCGCGTCGTTTCGCGCGGAGCTGGCGAGCACGCCGGTTACCGCCGACGCGGCGCCGAACGCGCCGGCGAGCGCCCAAGGGACCCACAATGCACCGGGGCCTTCGGACGGGTCTGTCGCGACCTTTTGCGGCTCCGCTCGCGAGCTCGAGGTCGCTTCGATCGCGGGCAACGACAGGCTGACGGCGGGGGACTCGCCGCTCACCACGTCGACGATTTTGTCGACGCGGCGCTCGCCGGTTACGAGTGACACTTTGCGGCGACCGACCTTCACGACGAGCGGGCCCGAGAGCGGAAGCGCACCGACCCGTTCGTCGTCGATGCGCACTTCGGTGCCGGCGGGGGCGTCGCTCTTCACGACCAAGCTCGCGACCGACATTTCGAGCTTCTTCGTCAACGCCTCCACGTTCGCCCGCTTGGTCGCCTCGACCTTCTCGCCGCCTTCGGCGAGGTAACGACGGAACGCGGCGAGCGCGCCGACCGGATCGCGGCTTTCCATCCGGCAAAGCCCGATATTGAAGAGGACCCGGTAGTTGCCACTCAGCTTGTAAGTGGCCTCGAACTCGAGGAGCGCGCCCTCGTACGAGCCGGCTTGATAGAGCGCGACGCCGCGGTCGAAGCGGTCCATCGCCTCCTTCGAGTCGTCGGCGTGGGCGTTCCCCCCGAAAAGGGCGCTCGCGAGCGTCGCGCCGACGCACAGCGCCCGCAGCGAAGCACGCCACGGTCGAGGGCGCTTCGTGACGGACCGGCGCTCAGGGTTTCTTGAAAACATCGGTGTCGAGCTGTGGCTTTGGCGGGTCATTGTCTTTCAGGGGGAGCTCGTGGATCCCGGTGGGCTCTCCCGCTGGCGCGCTTGGCTCGCCGGCTTTGCCCGTGGATTTCGTGGGCGTCGGCGCGCCGCCATGTGCGTTCACCGGATAAGCCTCGAGCGCGAAGTCGACGGCGCGATCGCGATCGAGGACGAACGAGAAGGCACGCGGGCGGAATCCGGCCGACTCGGCGCGAAGGACGTGAGACTTTCCGTCGCGCGCGAGCTGCCCGTGGAACGGATTGGCTCCGAGCGGCCTGTCGTCGAGGAAGACCTTGGCCGTCAGAGGGCTAATCGAGACATCGAGGCTCACGTTTCCGGTGGGTGGCGCGCTCACGGGCGGGGATACCTCCGTCACGCTCGGTGGCGAAATCACCGCGCTAGGCGTGCTCGAAGGAGCCGCTGCCGTCGAAGCGCTCGTGGCCGTCTTCTCCGACGACTTGCCCAACTGCCAGCCGGCGAGCAGAGCCGCGACGACGAGCGCGGCAGCCACGGCTGGCCAGGCGCGGCGGACCGACGACGGCGAGGTGGAGGGCAGGCTCACCGTCGTGTTCGTAACCGGTTGAGGGGTGTAGGGAGCGGTCGTGGACGGGATCGACGCCGAGGGCCCTGGCGCGACGCTCGCGCCTGCGACGACGCCCGGAGGGGGCGCGATTGTCGGCTCTAGCGCTGGCACGGGCTCGCTCGCCGTCGCGCGAGAGCCCTCCGCGAGCTGAGCGACGCGCGTGCGGTCGGCTGCCGTGATTTCTCTTATGCTCGCCCCGAGGTCGGTAAGGCCATTACGAATCTCGTTGTGCTCGAGCCACTCTTCGAGCGCGAGGCGCATCGCGTGGGCGGTAGGGAAACGGTCGTCCGCCTTGTGGGCGAGGGCACGAATGCATGCCTCACGAAGGAGGGCGGGGCGATCGTCGCCCGGTGGTGGAGGGAGCCTTCCTTCGAGGAGGCGTCCGAGGACTTGAGTCTCGCCCCCTCCGTCCCAAAAGCGCCGGCCTTCGAGGGCTTCCCAGAGGATGATTCCTGCCGAGAACACGTCGGCCCGACGATCGATCGCGGCAGAGGATACGTGCTCTGGCGACATGTAGACGACGCGGCCCTTGATGGTCCCCGCTTGTGTCTCGTGTACGTGGTTCTTGGCTTTGGCGACGCCGAAGTCGACGACCTTCACCTGCCCGTCGATCGTGACGAAGACGTTCGCGGGGCACACGTCGCGGTGCACGACGCCGAGCGTCTTGCCGTCGAAGTCCGCCAGCTCGTGCGCGTGGTGCAACCCGGCGAGCATGTCGGCGACGATCCGCACCGAAACGGCGAGCGGGATCTGGCGCTCCTCTTTGGCGAACTGCTTCTGGATACGCCAAAGATTGCGGCCGTCCAGGTAGTCCATCACCATGTAGTACGTGCCGTTGTCGACGCCAGCGTCGTTCGTTTGCACGATGTTCCGGTGGCTGAGCCGCGCAGCGAGGCGCGCCTCGTCGAGGAACATCGCGCAAAACTTCGGGTCGTCGGCGAAGTCGCTCCGGAGCGTCTTGACGACGACGAGCTTGGTAAAACCGGCGAGCGC
The DNA here is from genome assembly GCA_013297655.1 of Myxococcales bacterium. Lineage (GTDB taxonomy): Bacteria > Myxococcota_A > Polyangia > Polyangiales > Polyangiaceae > JAAFHV01. The sequence goes on from JAAFHV010000035.1 coordinate 28,896, forward strand.
CTGCGTTCGCGCGAGGTAGACATTCCCCATCCCGCCCTGGGCAATCCGGGCAAGGATGTCGTACTTCGCGATCGTATGGGGTTCGGTCATTGCTCGTTCCCCCGCCACCGAATCCACCATGCTACCGGCCGAAGATCAAGGAAGGTCACCATCGCTTACGGCAACCGTAGGACGAACCCGTCGCACAGCGGCGCTATCCGCATGACGCCCGGGCATGCACCTACACGCGAATTGAACGAATCGTAGGAAAAAGAAGGCGTTCGGGGCCATGTGTCCGCGCCACGACGCGTGAAGTTATGCCCATCGGGTTTGGTCGCGAGGCATCACGCGGCGGGCCAATGTTGGCGGCTCCGTGCGGGGGCAGTTGCCCCGGTACTACGTTGGATCCCGACTTGCCCACTGGGGTTCGCACTGCCCAGGTGGAGGTTCGGGCTAGCGCTCGTGGGCCTGCGAAATGACCACCACCGAGGCCTCGCCGATCGTGGGTGCCTTCTCGCACGTGGGATAGCCTTTTTCGGTCGCGGCCTGAACCGTGAGGTGGAGCAGACCCTTCTCGAGCCTAAAGCCGGGCCCCTCTTTCACTCCCGCACACCCGCCGATTTTGGCGTGGTACGGCGCGAAGAGCTCGCTCGCCTGCTGGCTCGTCGCGTACGAGCGCCAAGCGATCTCCATGGTGTTGCCGAGCACGTGCTCCGAGCACAAGAGCCTCGCCCCGGGAGGTGGCTCGAAGAGGGCATCGCAGCGCTTCGGGGTGGCCGCGGAGGAGGCGGGGGCGTCGCGCGGGGAAATGACTTCGGTGAGGACCGAAGCCGTTGGTGTCGCCGCGGCGGAGGGCAACGTGACCACCGAATCGATGGGAGAGGGACGCTTGGAGCAGCCCGCGAAGGCGATGAGGATGAACACGCCACCACGTAGCCTCGTATCCCGAATCATGCCCCGGAGCCTGTCACGCGCGCGCGAACCGGAGTAGTCCATTTTCCCGATCTTCATGTGTTCTACACGGATCGTCGCCAGCGCCAATTGACCCACGCGGCTCGCTCTCCCGTCCGGCACCGAGCGGTACCGAGAACGATGCGCCTTCGCACGAGCACGGGCGGCACCGGCGACCGTCGGCGCGCCGCCCCCCCCTGCGAGGGCGCTACACGCGCTCCAACACCGCCGCCGCGCCCAAACCGCCCGCCGCGCAAATGCCCAATACCGCGGTGCGTTTGCCGGAGCGGGCGAGCAGGTTCGACATGGTGGTGACCATCCGCGCGCCGGTCGCACCGAACGGGTGACCGAGCGCGAGCGAGCCGCCATAAACGTTGAGCTTCTCCGGATCGACCTCGCCGACGGCGGTGTCGCGGCCGAGGCGCGCGCGGGCGAACGCTGCGCTCGCATAGGCCTTCGTGACGCTCAGCACCTGCGCCGCGAAGGCCTCGTGGAGATCCACGAAGTCGACGTCCTTCAGCTCGAGTCCTGCCTTCGCGAGCGCACGTGGCACCGCGATCGCCGGCCCGATGAGGAGCTGATCGCTCGGATCGACTCCCACGTAGGACCACGACGAGAACGCAGCGAGCGGCGTGAGACCGAGAGACTTGGCCTTCTCTTCGCTCATGAGCAGCACCGCGCTCGCGCCGTCGGTGAGCGCGCTCGAGTTGCCCGCGGTGAGGGTGCCGTCCTTCGCGAACACGGGGCGCAGCTTGGCGAGCTTCTCCATCGAGGTGTCGGCGCGCACCAGGCCGTCGGCGCGGATCTCGCCACGATCGGGGGTGAGCACGGGCACGATCTCGTCGTCGAAGAGGCCATCTGCGATCGCCTTCGCGGCGCGCTTGTGGCTCGCGAGCGCGAACGCATCTTGTGCCTCGCGGGTGATCTCGTTCCGCTTCGCCATTCGCTCCGCGCTCTCGCCCATCACCTCGCCGGTGGTGCGCTCGGCGATCTTGGGTGTCTTCGGGAAGATATCGGTGAACGGCGCGAGCTGCGCGAGGGCGCCGAGGATGTCGCCCGGAGTCGGCTTTCCGAGGGCCAGAGGCGCGAGGGTGTGGACCACCTTTTGTGGCATCTTGAGCTCGGCGTTGCTCGTCGAGTCGCTCCCCCCGGCGATCAGCACGTCGGCCTCGCCGCGCTCGATCGCGGCGGCGGCGAGGGTAATGGCCTGAAGCCCGGAGGCGCACGCGCGGGTCACCGTCATCCCTTCGACCTCGGCCCCGAGCTGCAAATCGAGGGCGATCTCGCGCGCGATGTTCGGCGCCGCGCTGGGGAGGATGACGCCGCCCCACACGATGCCGTCGATCTCTTTGTACGGAATACCCACCTTCGCGAGGAGGCCCTTTACCGCCGCGCCTCCGAGCGCGATGCTGTCGAGCTTCGTGAGCTCACCGAAGGCGCGCACGAACGGAGTACGCACGCCTCGGACGATGACCGCGCGGCGTGACTTCTTCTCTTCTTTTGCCATCGGATTCTCCTTTAGGCGCCTACGAGGGCGCCGCCACACACGCGCAGCACTTGGCCGGTCACGCCTTGCGCGCCCGGGCTCGCGAGGAACACGAGCGCCTCTGCCACGTCGACCGGTTGACCGCCTTGGCCGAGGGCAGAGAGCCGCCGCGCGCCCTCGCGGATCGCGAACGGTATCGCGGCCGTCATTCGTGTCTCGATGAAACCGGGGGCGACCGCGTTCACGGTAATGCCACGATCGGCGAGCCGCTTCGATTGTGCACGAACGAACCCGATGACTCCCGCTTTCGTCGCGGCATAGGCGGTTTGGCCCATGTTGCCCGCGATCCCGGCGACCGACGAGAGGCCGAGGATGCGCCCATTTTCACGAAGCAGCGGCTCCAGATCGCGGGTGAGGCGCACGACCGCCTCCAGGTTCACGGCGAGCACCTGGTCCCACTGCTCGGCCTTCATGCGCGCCAAGGTCTTGTCCCTCGTGATACCTGCATTATGCACGATCACGTCGAGGCGGCCTTCTGGTGAGCGTGCCTTGATGGCGTCGATCAACGTGCGCGACGCTTCGTCTGCGGTGACGTCGACGAGCACGGGGGTGCCGCCGAGTTCACGCGCGAGCTGGGAGAGCTCCTTCGCGTCGTCGGGGCGATCGACCAGGAGCACGTGCGCACCGTCGCGCGCGAACGCCTTCGCGGTGCTCGCGCCGATGCCGCGCGCGGCGCCGGTGACGAGCACGAGCTTGCCCTCGAAGGGGCGCACGAGCGGCGGCTCGCTCAGCTCTTTTGCGGTCGCGTTCACGACGATGGGCTGACCGGACACGAACGCCGAGCGCGGCGAGAGGAAGAACCGAAGCACCGGCGCGAGGCGCTTTTCTGCACCTTTTGCGACGCGGACGAGGTTCGCGGTCGCGCCCTTGCCGCCCACTTCTTTGGATACGCTACGCACGAACCCCTCGATCGCGGCGCGCGCGGCGTCTACCTCGGGGTGCTCTTGGCCGGGCTCGCGCGCGAGCACCACGATGCGCCCGCTCTTCTTTACGCGTCCCACGAGCGGCGCGAGAGCGTCGTAGAGGGCGCGCAAGTCTTTTATCGTGGAGATGCCCGAAGCGTCGAACACGACCGCGCCGAGCTTCTCTTTCTCACCGAGGGAAGAGAGAGCACGCGCGGGCCGCCCGTAGGCCTCGCTCGGCTCCCGGAACACGTGCCCGAGCGACTCCGGATCGGCGAGGAAGGGGTTCGCCCCGGCGCCCACCAGCGCGCGTGCGATCTCACCGCCGAGCGTGTGACCCGGCGCCGCGACGACGGCCACGTTCACGTCACGAAGCGCGAGATCCGAATAAGGTCCCGTGTCGCGGGTGAGCGGCTCTGGGATTGGCAATGGCAATCCGAGCGCGCCGAGCATTTTGCGGGCTTGGGGGTTCTTACCGATCTCGAGCAGAAAATCGTTCATCGCTTGTCTCCGATTGCGCACGATACGAGGCGTGCGTGGGGCAAAGTGCCGGCGTCACGCGAGGGACAGTCGTCCGTCGAGGTAAACGCCGCCGCCTGGTGCGTCACCAAGGTAGAGGTGCCCGGTTTCCGAGAGGTAAACACCCGCGCTTCCAGGCAGCAGAAGGGGCCGTACGAATTTGCCCTCCACGTGCGCGATGCGGCTCGCGCTCCCGGAGAGACGCGTGCGAACCACCGCCTCGACTGCGTGAGCGAACATCCCGAACCCGTGCAAGATGCACCCTTTGAAGCCGCTCGCGCGGGCGTAGGCGGGTATCCAGTGGATGGGGTTCACGTCGCCGGTGAGGAACGCGAAGTCGCGCCCCGCGTTAGGCCCGAAGCGCTCGAAGGCGAGCTCGCGCGCGCCGTCCGGTACGGTGGGCAGGGGCTTCTTCTTTTCGTCCTTTCTTTTCTTCGCGAGCGGCACGTAGGCCGAAATCGTGGAAGTGAGCGCATCGGGGGCCGAGCGTGTGCCGGTGACGAGCTTCACGGTGAGGATCGCGCGCGATCCGTCGTCGTCGATCGACTCCATGCGCGCGCGGACGAGCAGCTTTTCTCGCGCAGGGAGCGGCGTAGCCGGTGTCATCGACGTGCCCGCGTTCAAGATTCGCACGAGCGGATACGGCGTCTTCGCGAAGAGGCGCGACGCTACGGGGAAGGTCCACTGCGAGAAGAGATGAGGCGGCACGACTCTCCTGTAGTGGGATGGGTCGCCCCCCACGCTCCGAACGAAGGCACGAATCAGCGCGTCGCTCGGCGCCGGCGCGGTGTCTTCGATCCACTCCGACGTACCGAGGAGGGGAGGGAGGCCCGCGCCGCCTTTGCCGACCATGCCGAGCACGGCACGACCGAGCGCGCCGAGGGTGCGACCCTGGTCCAAGAGAAATCGAGCCGAGACTGCCATGGATCACTCCTCCGCCGCGGCGGCAGACCGGTCCGCGTCCGCGTCGCGCTCGTCTTCGGCGAGCTTTCGGAGCAGACGCTCACCGGTCGAGGTGATCTCGTCGTAGAGGGCGCGCCCACGCGGTTCGGCTCGTTCGAGCCATTTTTCGGCCCAAACGCGGCGCTCGGGGTGCTCCTTCGCTTGTTCGACGAGGATCTCGAGGATCGCCTCGTCGGCGAGGAGGCGGGTGAAGCGCTCCGCGTGGAGCATGGCGTATGCAAAGTCCTTCTTGGGATTCCAATCGTTCGCGAACGCCTTCGGCCACGACGTGATCGGCTTGCCGGCGAGCGACTTGAGCTTCCCCTCTGCCGTCTTTCGCATCAAGAACTGGGTCGCGAGGAGGGCCTTTCGGCTCACCCGCGCGAGGCCCCGCTCGAGCGGATCACGCGCCGAGAGCGACCGAACGCGCGAATCGGCGAGCCGCTTCACGAAGGCCTGCGGGCGCTTGATGACGTCCATCAAGGTGTCTTTCATCGCCATGAGCGACTGGATTTGACTCGTGCCTTCGTAAATCGGCAAAACGAGCGCGTCGCGGAGGAGCTTCTCTACCGGGTAGTCGCGGGTGTACCCCGAGCCGCCGTGGATCTGCACCGCGCGGCGCGAGATCTCGACCGACTTTTCGGTCGCGAGGTATTTGAGGAGCGGGGTGAAGCGGCGAGAGATGCGCTGGTGGCGAGGCAAGTCGCGCTTGACGCGAGCCTTCTCTTCCTCCGTCGCAGCGGCGAAGAAACCCTCGAAAATCCCGAGCTTCTGCGCACATTCTTCGTGGTACGCGGAGCGAACGGCGAGGGCGCGGAGGGCGACGAGGTCGAGCTCCATCTCGTCGAGCATGTCGGCGATCATCTCGTGCTTCGCGATGGGCTTGCCCATCGACTTACGCACCTCGGCGTACTCCTTCGCCGCGCGATAGGCGGCTTCGCCGAGGCCGATGCTCTCGAACGCGACGCCGACACGGGCGTTGTTCATGAGGAGCAGCATGTATCGAAAGCCCTCGCCTCGTTTGCCGATGAGCTCCGCCGGCACGTTGTCGAACGAGAGCGCGGCGGTGACGGAGCCGTGGTGGCCGAGCTTCTCCTCGAAGCGGTCGAGCGTGACGTACCGCTTCTGAGTGCCGTCCGGCATGTCGTCGTACGCTTTGACGAGGAACATGCTGAGCCCGGCGAGGCCGGCGAAGGGGTCGTTCGGATCTTTGGAGTCTTCGGTGCGGGCGATGACGAAGTGGTATTTGCCGTGGCCGGAGGTGATGAAGATCTTTTGCCCGCTGACGCGCCAGGTGCCATCGGGGCCGAGCTCGGCGCGGGTGCGGAGCTGCGCCATGTCGCTCCCCGCGTTCGGCTCGGTGATGTCCATGCAGCCCCACGCGTCGCCGCGCGCGATCTCCTCGATCATCTCGGAGAAGCGCGTCTTCTCGATGCGACCGTTCGCGACGTCGAACGTGGTGCTGCCCTCGCGAATGGAGAACGCGAGCGCGGCGAGCCCCATGCCCCCGTGGAACGAGAAGTGGGTCATGATCGACACGTCGCCGCGGGCGAGCAGCTCGCCGCCCATCATGTAAACGATGAGCGGCGCGTTGAGCCCGCCGAGCTCGCGCGGGATGCAGAGCTTGTGGAGCTCGGCCGCGCGCATGGCGTCCGAGATTTCGCGGAGCGCCGGAGCTTCGATCGCGTTCCCGTCGGGGCCGATCGTGGAGTGCTCGGTGTCGAGGCGCGCGGCACGAGGGGCGATGACGTCGCCCGCGATCTCGCCGAATTGCTCGGCGACGAGGTTGTAAAAGGCCTTCGCCTCTTCCACGTCGGTGAATCCGTCTTTCGCGCGAAAGCCGTACTCGGTGAGCTCGACGATCTGCGCCCAGGGGAGGCCCTTGCCGAAATAGAAACGCAGGTCTTCGTTGTCTTTGAAGAAATTGGCCATGATTACCTCGGAGGGGCGACGCTCTTGATTCCCTGACGACTCTTTGGATTCGACCCTTTTCGCTCCCCGGCGCCGGACGACGGGCGCGGGGCGGGGTTCTTCGTTCGTTTTTGCGTCGCGCGCGGGAGCGCGGGTTTCTTCGCGGCGGATTCGGGCCGCGCCCGGTCTTCGGGGAACAAGGCAACACGCGCGATTCGAAAGAGCTCGCGGTCGAACGTGGCGCGCGAGCGGGCGCCCTCGGGCAATGCCTCTTTCATAGTCTCGAACGAGGCCGCCGCGACGATGATGAGCTCGAGCACCAGGAGCACGTAAGCTTCGGGGTCGGCGTCCTTCGGGTGGAGGCCCTTGTCTTGCCCCGAGCGAATGTAAGAAGCGACGGCGCCGACCCAGAGCCGCACTTTGTCGCGTAGCAGCGCGCGCGCCTCTTTCGGGCGATCGAGCGCATGTCGAAGTACGACTCGTGTGCGAAAGGGGTCTTCCGCGAAAAAGCGATAGACCGCGCCGATGACCGCGTCGAAGCGGCTCTCCCCCGCGGTAGCGGACAAGAGCAGGCGCGGGAGCGTGGACTCCCAATGGGCGAGGATCTCCTCGAGGACCGCTTGCTGCACGTGCTCCTTCGAGGGGAAGTGGTGGAGCACGGCCGGCTTGGTGACGGCGACGGCCTCCGCGATGTCTTGGAGGGTGGTCCCGTCGAACCCGCGCTCCGAGAAGAGGCGCGTCGCTTCGCGCACGATGCGTGGGCGCATCGCGATGTCGGCGCGCGGGCCCTCGCCTGCTGCGCGGGCTCTCGCCTGCCGCGGGGCACGCGGCTCGGTCGGCTTGCGTGCTTCGCTCATCGAGAGGCCACCTGACGTGGGCGCTGGGGGTGGACGTTTACCATCTGGACGAGGATCGCTTACCATATGGTAAGGCGCTGTCAACGTGGCGCGCCTCGCGTCTTGGGCCACTCGGATGGCGCATTTTGCGGCCCACCCTGGAAGAATGGGCTGCTTCGATGGCTCTTCTTGATGGGAACGCGCGTCGGTCGACGGACCCGAAGGACCACTATGATGGCTTGTTGTGCAGCCGTTTGTGCTAAAATAGGCCACGATGATGACGCTTTCGGACGTTCGCCAGCGTCGGCTCGCCGGTCGGGTCACCGTGGCGCTCGAAATCCGCGACGGCGAGCGGTTCCGTCACGTCGCGAGCGTGCACCTCGAGCGCGCGGAGGAGGGCATCGCTTCGCCTTCGCGGCTCGAGTACGACCTCGACTACCTGGCCGCTCGGAGCGGCGATCTGGAGTCGCGCGGCGCGCGGGCGGTCTCGTGCCTCTTCCCGCTCGGATACGGCGACTACCTCGGGCCGCGGTTTCCTCCCTTCTTGCTCGACATCATGCCGAGCGGCGCGGCGCGAAGGACGTGGGAGGCGCGCCTCGATCTTCCGGGGACGGAGGGCGCTGCAAACGACGTGGCGCTCCTCGTCGCAGGAGGCGGACATCCCCCTGGCAACGTGCGCGTGAAGGGGGCGCATGGCACCGAGGAAGCGGAGGCCCACGCGGGCTTCCCCCGGTCCGACGTTCTCGCGCGGGCAGCCGACTTCATCGAGTACGCGCACTCCGCGGGTGCCCCCGTCTCGGGCTCCAGTGGCGCGGGAGGGGACGCTCCGAAGTTCTTGCTCCGTGAGGACATCAAGTCGCGATTCCACGCCGACGGCGCGCTCGCAGACGCAAAAACGCGCGCGCTCTGGCTCGTGAAGTTCCCCCGCACGCGTGAAAAGTCCGATCGCCTCGTCCTCGAGGCAGAGGCCGCCTACCACCGCGTGGCGAGGCGTTTTGGCGTACGCACCCACGGCGCGCTGATATGGGAGCGCGATTGCCTATTCTGTCCGCGCTTCGATCGTGAGGTGTCGAAGCGGGGAGTGGAATACCTCGGCATGGAGAGCCTTTGTTCGCTCGCGGGGGTGGCAGAGTTCGGGAGGCCAATCGCCAAGGAGATCTTGATCGCGCGCGTCGCGGCGGTGGTGGACGATCCGGTCGCCGACGTGAAGGAGCTCGTCCTGCGCGACGTGCTCGACGTCGCGCTCGGGAACACGGACAACCACGCGCGGAACACCTCGATCGTAAAGACGGAAGCGGGGGCCATTCGCCTCGCGCCGCTCTATGATTTTGCGCCGATGATCCTCGATCCGCGCGGCATCGCGCGCGTGTGCCGCTGGGCAGATGGGAGCGACTATCCCGATTGGCGCAAGGTCGCCGAGGCGCTCGTTCCGTTCGGTCTCCCCCTCGCCGCGACACGGAGCTGGCTCGGAGCGCTCTCGGCGAAGGTCGCGAGCTTGCCTGCCATGCTCCGCGAAGAGGGCACTCCCGAAGAGGTGGTCTCCCTATGCAAAGATCGGATTCGCAACGTGGCCAAAGCGCTCGCCAAGGCGGCCCCATGACGGCGGGGCCGACCTTCACCGCAGCGCCGCGTCGCAAGTCGCCTTCGGTAGACGCGCGCGCCGATCTGCGGACGGAGCTCTTCGAACGCGTGGCCCGCGGCGAGGTGACGCTCGTGGAGGCCGTTCGGCTCATGCGCAAAATCGCGAAGAAGACCCAGCGCGACTTCGCGGCGATGGTCGGCGTCGCCCCGCGCGTGCTCATGGACCTCGAGCGTGGAGTGGGCAATCCCACATTGGAGACATTGAGTCGCATCCTCGCGCCGTTCGGGCTCGAGGTCGGCGTCCGCCGCAAGGCGAGCCAGGCGCTGCTGCTCGTGCCGCCGCGCTACCGCGTGGTGACCGCGGAAGGCGCGCGCCTGGGGGAGGCCGAGATCTGGCGCGAAGCGATGGCCATCGCGCGCCACCACGCGAAGACGACCGGTCGCGAGTCGCATATTCGCGACTCCAAAAAGGCAGCCGTCACCGTTGTCCCACCGCCGCGGCCACGCGCTCCTCGCCAAGCGACGCCGCCGCGAAAGCTGCCCGCCCGCAAGCGCGCGCGCTGAATCCGCGCTCCAATTTAGAACCTCACGAGGCCGCGGGCGGTGCCCCCGAAGAGCACCACGGTTCCGGCGCCTCCGGGGGTGACGCCGAAGTCGGGGCCGAGCTCCACCGCGACGCGCTCGCCGAGACCCAATGACAAATAACCCGCCGCCCGAAAGAGGAAGCGCGCTTCTTTCGCGACGCCGAGGTTCACGAACGTGCCAATGCCGAGATCGGGGACGAAGAAGAGGCGCCGCGTCGGCCAAATAGGCAATCCGTAACGTGCGCCGACGTCGACCACGAGGGCGCGCGGGCCCGCCACCGTGCCCGCGATGTTGGCGCGGAGCTCGAGATTTCCGGCTTGTTCGACGTGATAGGCAATCAGACCGCCGACGTAGAGCGACGTCGCGGAGCCGACCGCGCCCTCGGGGCGGCTCACCGCCGCGAGCACGCCGAGGCCGGCGCCGAACGCGAGCGGGTGGCCCTCCGCGTACGTGTGCACGACCGCCGGAACCTCCGGCTCCTTGGGCTTCTCGGGCTCCTTGGGCTCCTTGGGCTCTTTGGGCTTCGGTTGCGCGTGCTGCCAGGGCAAATCGGCGTTCGCGATGCCCTCCGGGCGAAGGAGGAGCGCGAGCATCTCCGCGATTTCGGGCACCTCTTTCGTCTCGTCGACTTCGCGCGCCAAGAGCTCCACCCGCCCGGTCTTCACTTGGCAGGCCTCGATCTCGAGGCGATAACCGTCTGCGCGATGAATGGCTGTCCCGCGAAGAGTCCAATCGACGTTGGCTGCTTTTCCGAACGCGCGGTACTCCTCGCTCGTGTCGGCCTGGCCGTCTTGCACCGCCGCGTTGCCGTTCGAGACCTCCGGGGGCGAGGGTTGCTCGTGCTTTTGCGCGGACACCGCCGCTTCGGTCGCCGATTGTGCGCGGCTGTCGCCGGGGGGGAATTTGAGCACCGCGACGCGGTCGGCGAGGGCGGGGGTGGCTAGAAAGAGCACGCCCGCGAAGGCCGCGAACGAAGCGAGGGTGGCCTGTGCACGAGCGAGCCTACGCTTCGGCGACGAGATACACGCATTTCGGGGAGCAGGCACGACGAGGCCGCCGTCGCGGCGCGAAAGAACGGAGGATAGCTTAAGGCGCGGGCGCATTCGGGCGGGAGTAGAGCACACGGGCGCGCCCTACGAAACGCCACCGAGACCGGCTCGTAAGTGTGTAGGCCCGCCCGCGCGCGCGCTTTTTCGCGAGCCACGGCACCGCCGAGCAGGTAGACACGGACGATGCGCGCCTTCGTTCTCGCCGTTCCGCTGTTGGTTTTGGCTTGCGAGCCTGCTGCGATCGCGCCGCCTCCGTCGCCTCCGAAGACCACCCTCGCGAAGGCGAACGACGTCGCGAAGCCCGCTCCTTCTGCCGTCGTGCACGGCAAGGCCGACCCCGCGCTCTTGCCGCGCAAGCTCTTCTTCGGCGCCCCCGATCGCACGAGCGTGAAGCTCAGCCCCGATGGAAAGCGCATCTCGTTCGTCGCGATGGAGAAGGGCGTACCGAACGTGTTCGTCGCCCCCGCCGATGCCCCCGAAAAGGCCGAGAGCGTGACCCACGACACGAAGCGCGGAGTGCGCTCCTACACGTGGGCGTTCACGAGCGAGCACCTTCTCTACCGCCAAGACGAGGGCGGCGACGCGAACTTCCACGTCCACGCGATCGATCTGAAGACCAAGGCCGACAAGGACCTCACGCCGCTCCCGCGCGTTCAGGCGCGCATCGAGGCGCGGAGCCGCAAGCAGCCGCGCAAGGTGGTCATCGCGATCAACGAGCGCGAAGCGCGCAGCCACGACGCCTACACGGTCGACATCGTGACGGGAGAAAAGCAGCTCCTCCTCAAGAACGACCAGGACATGGCGGCGATCGTCTACGACGACGACCTCGCGCCGCGGGTCGCGCTGAGGGTGAAGCCCGACGGTGGCACCGGGTATTTCGAGGTGGTCCGAAAAGGCAAAGGGCTCGCCGCGTATACTCCACTGTTCGACGTGCCGCTGGAGGACACGCTCGCCACGTCGCCGCTCGCGATCGACGCTTCTGGCAAGACGCTCTACCTCACCGATAGCCGCGGACGCGACACCGCTGCGCTCGTGGGGGTGGACCTCAAGACGAAGGCCGTGAAGGTGCTCGTCGACGACGGCCAAGCCGACGTGGAGGGCGCGACGTTCGACCCGAAGACGCTCGTACCGCAGGCCGCGCAAGCGCAATACCAGAAGCCGCGCTGGCACCTCGCGGACGACGCGCTGACTGCCGATTTCGAGGTGCTCCGCGAGCTCGCCAAAGGCGATATGTTCGACGTGGTGTCGCGCTCGCAAGACGACACCCGCTGGCTCGTCATGGTGACGGCGACCGACGGCCCGAATCGTTATCACTTGTACGAGCGCCCGAAAGACAAGAAGGCCAAGCGCGAGACACGGCCCCTCTTTTCGTCGCATAGCGCGCTAGAGGGAAAAAAGCTGGCCCCGATGCACCCTTTGGCCATTCGTGCGCGCGATGGCCAAACGCTGGTGAGCTACCTCACGCTGCCGGTGGGCACCGACACGGACGGGGACGGTAAGCCCGATTCCCCCCTTCCCACGGTGCTCCTCGTGCACGGCGGACCATGGTCGCGCGACACGTTCGCGCTCTCCCCTCATGCACAATGGCTCGCGAGCCGCGGATATGCCGTATTGAACGTGAACTTTCGCGGCTCGACCGGCTTCGGCAAAGCGTTCGTGCGGGCCGGTGATCGCGAGTGGGGCGCCAAGATGCACGACGACCTGCTCGACGCCGTCGCCTTCGCGGAGGCCGAGAAGATCACCGCCCCGGGAAAGACCGCGATCATGGGGGGCAGCTACGGCGGCTACGCGAGCTTGGTCGGCCTCACCGTAACTCCCGAGCGCTTCGCGTGCGGCGTCGACATCGCCGGTCCGTCGAGCCTCGTTACGTTCTTGAACGCGGCGCCGATGATGCTGCCCGGTGACCTCGAGCAGATCACGCACCGGATCGGGGAGTCGCGTACGCCGGAGGGCAAAGCGTTTCTCGCGTCGCGCTCACCGCTCGGCGCAGCGTCGCGCATTCGGCGTCCGCTCCTCGTGGGGCAGGGCAAACACGACCCGCGCGCGACCATGGAAGATAGCGACAAGCTGGTCGAGGTCGCGCGCGCGGCGGGCCAGAAGGTCACCTACGTGGTGTACCCGGACGAGGGGCACGGCTTCGCGCGGCCGGAGAACCGGCTCTCGTTCAATGCGGTGACGGAGTCGTTCCTCGCCGGCTGCCTCGGCGGGGCTTACGAGCCCGCGGGCGACGATCTTCGCGGCTCGTCGATCACGATCCCGCAGGGAAAATCGGAGATCGAAGGCCTTCCATGACCCTCGCTTTGTGTCGTAGCCCCCGAGCGCGAAGCTGGGGTAACCTCGTGCGCCTCCGAAAGTAGAGCCGATGACCCAACCCGCCGGCGGCGACGCCCAATCGTTTCCCTGTTCCAAGTGCGGCGCCAAGCTCAACTACGACGCTGGCAGCCAGGCCATGGTGTGTCCGTACTGCGGCCACAAGCAGGAGGTGCAAACGCGCCCCCAAGCGGTGCAGCAGGCCGGCTACGTCCAGCAAGAGCAGATCCGCGAGATCCCGATCGAGCAGGGCATGGCGATGGCCACCAAGGGCCTCGGTGTCCAGGTCACCACCATCAACTGCAAAGACTGCGGCGCGACGGTGAACATCGGCGAGGGCGAGCGCACCACCGCGTGTGCCTTCTGCGGGTCGCACCAGGTGCTTCAAGCGACCACGAACGATCAGGCGATTCGGCCGGAGAGCCTCGTCCCGTTCAAGATCAACAAGCAGTCTGCGAACGACCTCTTCGGTAAGTGGCTCGCCAGCCTCTGGTTTCGCCCGAACGATCTCACCAAGATCGCGAAGGTGCAGGAAATGGGCGGCGTTTATGTGCCGTTTTGGACGTTCGACTCCATGGTTCACTCGAACTGGACCGCCGAGCGTGGCTGGCACTATTACGAGACCGAGGTTTATACCTCGTACGAAAATGGGCAGTCGGTCACGCGGACGCGGCAAGTGCAGCGCACCCGTTGGGAGTCGGCCTGGGGCAATCGCCGCGACTTCTTCGACGACACGCTGGTGTGCGCCGGTAAAGGTCTGCCCGGCGATTTGGTCGAGAAGTTCTCCACGTTCAATACGCGGGAGCTCATTCCCTATGCGCCGCACTACCTCGCCGGCTGGCGCGCAGAGGCGTATGCCGTCGACCTGATGAGCGGCTGGGGCATGGGCCAACAAAAGATGGCCCGCGTGCAAGAAGGCCGCTGCGCAGGCGACATCGGCGGCGACACCCACCGTGGCCTCAACGTGTCGAATACGTACACGCAGGTCACGTTCAAGCACATCCTGCTCCCGATCTGGATCGCGGCCTACCGCTACAACGACAAGGTCTACCGCTTCCTCGTGAACGGGCAGACGGGTGAAGTCGTCGGTAAAGCGCCGTACTCGTTCTGGAAAATCTTCTTCCTCGTCCTCGGTATCGTCACCGTCATCGGCATCATCGTCGGCATCTACGCGTACACGCACGAAGAGGGCGCCGATCCCGAGCCCACGAAGCCCACGCCCACGCAGACGGCCAAGCAGCCCAAGCCCAAGCCCACCGTCGACGACGACGACGATCCCACGCCCACCCCGAGCGCGTCGGCGAGCGGCTCGGCGAAGAAGCCCGGAGCGCTGCCCGCGCCTTCGGGGAGCGCGAAGCCCGCGGCCTCTGGCGCGAAGCCCGCGCCTTCGGGGAGCGCAAAACCTGCTCCCTCGGGGAGCGCGAAGCCCGCGGCCTCTGGCGCGAAGCCCGCGCCTTCGGCGAGCAACAAGCCGAAGTGACACTCACAGGCCGCAGGCTACGGTCTGCGGCCTCTCTCCAATCTCGCGACCTCCGTGTGCGCGCCGCGCCTCCGGAGGGTCGCGAGGCCCGCGCGTCCGGAGAGTGGCGAGGCCCGTAGCGCGCCTGCTCGCGTGGTCGTCGTGCGCTCTGCGAGCCTTGACGCGATCGCGCGCGTGGCGTTAGTCGCGTAGACGATGCAGCACACGATCGACTTCGTGCTCGAGCTCGAGAAGCTCAAAGGGGTCACGCGCAAGGTTCGTCCGGTCGGGCTCGAGCGCTACGAAAACTCCGCCGAGCACTCGTGGCAAATCGCGCTATTTGCCTATTCGCTGGCGAAGTATGCGGCCGCCCCGGTGAACGTGGATCGGGTCGTGTTGATGCTGCTCGTGCACGACATCGGAGAGATCGACACCGGCGATACGATGGTGTTCGTGGAGGAGGGCTGGGAAGAGCGCAAAGCGGCAGAGCTCGCGGCGGTCACCCGTATCTTCGGTCATCTTCCGTCCGACCGCGGGGGCGAGCTGCTCGCGCTTTGGACGGAGATGGAGGCCGCCGAGACGCCGGAGGCGAAGTTCGCCCACGCCGTCGATCGTGCGATGCCCGCGCTCTTGAACCTCTCGAACGAGGGTCAGAGCTGGCGCGAGAACGGTATCGCCTACGACCGCGTGGTGAAGCGCATTCGCCCACCGATCGAGGCAGGCTGCCCCGCGCTCTGGGAATACTTGGAAGGGCGCCTCGAGGACGCCCGTACGAAGGGTTGGTTCGGCGCTTAGGCTTTTCGAGATAGAGTGCGCCGACGGCGACAGGGCTCGAACGAGCAGACCGCGACTCAGCGCGCCTTCGAGTCGCCGCGCGAGAGGTGATTTATCGCCTCCCCGAGGCCGTCGAGGGTGAGCTGGAACATGGGAAATACCTTCTCGATTTGCTCCGCCGTGCCCCCGCGCCAGTAGGCGGGGGGGTCGGGGTTGAGCCAGGCCGTGCGACGGAAGTGGTCGGCGAGGCGCTGGAGCCAGCGGATTCCGGGCATCATCTCGCCGCCGCCGCGGGCGTAGTACTCCCAGTCGCCAGCGCCGAGGAGCTCGGTCGGGTGCATCGCTGCGTCGCCCACGAGCACGAGCTTCCACTCCGGCCCGCACTGCTCCATCACGTCTTTCAGGGGCACCGGATCGGTGAACCGCTCCGTCTCGTAGAGGCGGCCGTACACACAATTATGAAAGTAGTAGGTCTTCAGCGATCGAATGTTCGAGGCGCGCTTCGAGGCAGAAAAGAGCCGTGAAACCACGTCGGCGTGCGGGTCCATCGAGCCGCCGACGTCCATCAGCAACACGACGCGGGTGTTCGACTTTCGCGGCGGCCGGAGCACGATCTCGAGCTCGCCCGCGTTCTTCGCGGTCTCGCGCACGGTCTCGTCGATGTCGAGCTCGTCCTCCTGGCCTTCGCGGTGGAACACACGGAGCTTACGGAGAGCGACCTCGATTTGGCGTACGTCGAGCACCAAGTCCGAGCGGTAGGGGCGGTACTTTCGCGCGTCGGCCACCCCCATCGCGCTGCGCCCTCCGCCGGCGGGGCCCACGCGAAGGCCACCCGGGTTTTGACCGTGCGCGCCGAAGGGGCTCGTGCCGCCGGTGCCGATCCAACGATTGCCCCCGTCGTGGCGTTTGCGTTGCTCTTGGAGGCGCTCCTCGAAGCGTTTGCGGAGCGCTTCCATGTCGAGCGTCTCGAGGGACGCGAGCTCCTCGGCGGTGAGCTCTTTGCGCACCTTCGGATCTTTGAGCCAATCGTCGAGCTCGGCCACGAGCTCCAGGCTCTGCGCCGCGATGCCCTTGAAATGAGAGAGATACGCCTCGTCGAAGGCGTCGAGGTCGGTCTCGCGGTGCACGCAGATGGCGCGCGCCACATGGTAAAAGCCGTCGAGTGAGCTCTCGTGAATGCCCTTCACGAGCGCCTTCGCGAGCGACACCCCCTCTTGCGGGCCTACCTTCACCTTCTTCGCGCGGAGCTCGTAAAGAAAGGGGACGAACACGGCGCTCATTTCGAGATTCCTTTGCCACACCGCGCGTCGCCGCCGGTGCGCGCGAAGATTTCGTAGTCGCCGAGGGGGAGCGCCCGCGGCAAGGTGAGGGTGCCTTCGTAACTGCCTTTTACGTCGGTCGCGAGATTGCCTATCACCGTCTCGTGGCCAGCGCGCTCGCGAAGCACGATTTCGAGCGGCACGTGCGGGCATGCCTCGCCGTCTGCCGTAACCTTGCCGGTGGCGGCGAGCTTGCCGCCGCGCGCCGCGCTCTTCGAGGTGAGCTGGAGCTCGACCGCCGCCCGCGGTCTGCCGTCGTCGATGGCGACCGATTTGCCCGCTCCCGCGTCGCCGCCCGCGCTCGACGAGGGGCCGTCGTTCGAGGTGCTCGACGAGCCGTTCGGTTTTGCGGCGCTCCCGGTAGGTTTGGGGAGGTCGGGAGGTTGGCTTCGCGAGGTGCCCGAAGGCGAGCCGCTCGGGGAGCCGTTTCCGTTCGGTGAGCCGGGGCCGTCGGGTCCGTTTGGCCCGTTTGCGCCGCGCGAACGGTTGCCCAAATCTTCGCCCCGCGTGGCGCCGACCGGCCACGAGAACGGATCGGGGGGAGGATCGAAGGGCACGTTGGACGACAAGGGATCCGAGAGCATGGTGCCCGCGCCGCCCAAGTCGATTCGCACGTAGCGCGCGCCGTCGGTGACCTCCACCCACGCGTGCGCCTCGTTCGCCACCATTCGCGCCGGGATGCCGAGGCCGAGCGACGTGATCAAGAACGCGAACGCACGATGGCGACACACGCCCTTCTTGGAGAGCGCGAGATCCGTGTAGATGTCACGTGTTTGGGGAGGCGGCTCGGCGGAGTCTTGGAAGGCGCGGAAATACGCGACCATCCGCGTGACGTTCTCGTGCGGCGAAAGGTGACGGCCGACGCCGATCGCCTTCGCGACGATCTCTTGTGACCTCTGCACGTTCGCGGGGAGCGGCGGCACCGAGGGCAAGCGCTCCCACGCGGGATCGCCGAACGTGCCGCCGAACGCGACGCGAGGAATGGCGAGCTGCATGACGAGGCGCACGCGCGTCATGCTGTCGCCTTCGACGAACCAGTTCTCGGCGCCGTCGTGGAGGAAACGCACGGGCACGTCTTGGCTGCCGACGCCCGCGCGCGACTTCACGATGCGCGTGCCCGGGCCCACGCTCGGGATGCGCGAAGGATGCCCGGGGACGAGGTCGACCACGAGATCGCCGAAGAAGGTCTCCTCGTAGGTCGGCATCACCGGGCCGCTCTGCGGCGAGAGCAAGACGTGTCGCGGGCTCCTCACGTAGAGCACGAAATTCGCGTCTACCGCGTCGTACGCCGAGAGCCGCTTGAAGGGCGCCGTCGAGGGCCGAAAGGGCTCGTCGTACGGGAGCATGTCCGGCTTTTTGGTGTCGCGATCGGGGCTGAACGTGGCGTCTGGTGCGCCGCCGGGGCCGCTTTGTTGCGGCGAGTACGGCGCGCGCTTCGCGTCGTCCGGTCGCGTTGGGTCGGGGGCGGTGACGAGGCCGCTTCGCGTCTCGATCGCGGCGGGCAGCTCTCCGTCGAGGCTGACCGCGAGGGCCACGTCCTCCCGCGCGTCTTCGCCGATCGGCTCGTGGAGAATCGGCCCCGGTCGCGCCGCGGCGGACGGGGTCGTCGGGAAGGTCGCGGTGACCACCACGAGGGCCACGACGAAGGTAGACAGCACGCGAGGTCGACGAGTCGTCACGGGAGCTCCTGGAAGGGTACCCCCGACACTCGCCGATACGAAAGAGTTCCCACCGGCATCCGCGGGAAGGGGTCGCTCGGGTGAACGCGAAGCGCCCGCTCGGGTCTTTGCCAGCCCCGGTTTACCGAAGGGCGTTGCCGCGGGCCCAGCTTCCGGCCTCGTAGCGGTACTGCCCGCCCTGCTGGAAATACTTGGGTCCGACCCAGGTGGTGCCCTGGCCTGCCGCGTCCCAGTGGCCCGGGATCCATGCATACTGCATCCCCGTCCAGTGCCAATACCCGGGGACCCACGCGGTGGCGCGGGCGGTCGAGCCCGAGGCGGCGGGCGGTTCGGGCCTTCGTTCGTTGAGCGGCGCAGGGGGCGGGCCGCTCACGACGACGCCGCGCGAGGCGGTGGTCTCCGCGGTGGCGACGCAGCCGACTTGGGTGGTGATGAGCACGAGCGCCGCAACCGCGAGCCCGCATGCCGTCGACCGCATTCGCATTTGCATCGCTTCCATGTTGCCGCTCCGACCCTGACGGTCGTCAAAGGTTCCCCTCTTGCGAGAGCCTGACCCCGAACCCCTCGTACGCTGGTGTTGGGTCGTCGCTTCCCGACCACCCGCACGTCGCTCGGTGCGAGGCCGAAAGGCCACCCACCGTCCCAACCACATACGTTCCGCCATTCCTACGGCGCGCGCAACACGACCTTTTGCCGCGCGGCGAAGTTTGTCGGCCTGTCTCGGCTTGTCTCGCCCCGTCTCGCCTTTTCTCGCACTCGGGCCGAAAAAGCGGCGACACTTGCCGAATGACCAAGAGCATCGAGGCGGAGCTCGCCGCGCTTTCCCCAAAGCTACGAGAGCGTCTGTCGGCCGCAGGTTTTCGCGACGACAGGCTCATTTCCCTCTCGCGAGCCCTCGCAGACAAGGCGGCCCTGTTCGCCAAGAACAAGCTCAGCGGCGAGGTGATCCCTCCGCGTGACGAAGAGCTCGCCACCCTTCCGGCGCGCGATTCGGAGGAGGGGCGCCGCCTCGTCGAGCTCGGTCAGGGCGCGATCGATCGCGGGGAGCTCGCCTTCTGCGTGCTCGCGGGCGGCATGGCCACCCGGATGGGCGGCGTGGTGAAGGCGCTCGTGGAGGCGTTCGACCAAAAGACCTTCCTCGACCTTCGCCTCGCCGAGAACAAGAGCGCCGGGGCGCGCGCGAAGTCGCCGGTGCCGCTGTGGCTCATGACGAGCGAAGCGACGGACAAGGCCATCCGCGAGGCCCTCGCCGCACGGAGCGCGCCGAGCCACGTGGAGGTCTTCATGCAAGATCTCGGGCTCCGCCTCACGCCCGAGGGCTCGATTTTCATCGAGGACGACGGCGATCCGAGCGTGTACGCCACCGGCCACGGGGACTTCTTGGACGCCCTCCGTCGCACGTCGCTCCTCGACCAGTTCGTCGCGCGGGGCGGGAAAACCGTGTGGGTCGCGAACTTGGACAACCTCGGCGCGTCGATCGATCCGCTCGTGCTCGGCTGCTTCCTCGACTCGAAAAAAGAGGTGATGGTCGAGGTCTGCGAGAAGGCGAAGGGCGACCGTGGCGGCATCCCCGTGCGCGCGCAGGGCAAGCTCCAGGTGGTCGAGGAGTATCGCCTCCCCGATGGATTCTCGGGCGACAGCGTGCGGGTGTTCAACACGAACACGTTCCTCGTCTCGGCGAACGCGCTCGCCAAGCTCGACATGCCATCGTCGTATTACGCGGTCGAGAAGAAGGTCGAGGGCCGCGTCGCGATCCAGTTCGAGCGCCTCCTCCAGGAGCTGACCGCGTTCCTCGACGCCGGGTACGTCATCGTGCCGCGAGAGGGCTCGGCCTCCCGTTTCTTGCCGGTAAAAGATCACGACGAGCTCGCCCGCCGAAGGGACGAGATCCACGAAGTCGCCCGCGCCCGGGGCATGGTGTAACTTCAGGTTCGACAAGGATTTTCGGTGCAATTCGAAATTACACACGAGCTTGATATCCCCCTCGATGCCGTCGAGCTCGCGTTCCTCTCGCCGGACCTCGGCAAGGTGCTCGTCGCGAAGCTCCCCCACATCGAGTCCCTCGATCAGAAGAGCCACGTCGTGGACGAGGCGCGCATGGAACGTGTGTGGGCCTTTCGCGCGAACGTGAAAATACCTGCGTTCGCCCAGAAGTACGTGACGCCAGAGATGTGCGCGTGGGAAGAGACCACGGTGTACGACATTCGTCGCCACGCCGCGTCTTGGCGCGTGCGGGCGCTGGTGAAGCCGGAGTGGCAAAAGTACTTTGCCTCGAGCGGGAGCTACCTGCTCGAGCCGCTCGACGCGGGGCGCACCAAGCGCACCGTGCGCGGCACTTTGGACGTGAACGTGTCGCTCGTCGGCTCGATGGCCGAGAAGCTCATCTTCGCCGAGCTCGTCAAGAAGACGTTCGACGCCGAAGAGGCCACGCTGCGCGAGCTCGCTACCCTCGGCTGACGCCTGCGTCGGCGCCTCTTCGCCCCGCGTTTGCAGCTCGCTTTGTCTTAGAAACGGAAGAGTCCCATGTTGAAGCGTCTCCGCGCGAAGGTCTCGTCG
>JAAFHV010000349.1 GCA_013297655.1 Myxococcales bacterium
GGGCACGAGCCAGATCCAGCGCATCGTCATCGCCGCGAACCTCTTGAAGGCCTGATCATGAAGAAGCTCGCCTCCCTCGGTTGGTCTTCGGTCTTCGTCCTCGGTGTGGTCGCCTGCGGTGGAAACGAGCCGCCCCCGAAGGAGCCGGAGGGGCCGGTCGCGATGCCCACCCCGAACCGCGCCCCGAAGCCGGGCCTGCAGATGCAGCAGGAGCTCGGGAGCCTCGATCCGAAGAAGGCGGAGGCCGCGTTCGAGCGGGTGAAGCCGAAGATCGTCGCCTGCCAGATGAAGGCGTTGAAGCGCCTCGATTTCATCGCTGGAGACGCGAAATTTTACCTCCGCCTCGACACGGCCGGGAAGGTGAAATGGATCTTCCTCGAGGAGTCGCAGATCGGCGATCGCGAGACCGAAAAATGCGTCCTCGACGTGCTCACGAACGCGGCGTGGCCCGCGCCGGAGGGCGGCGAAGGTGAGCTCCACAAGGGCTTCGGATACGAGCTCCAAGACGCGCGGGAGCCCGTCGCATGGGGCCAAGACAAGGCGCACGTAGGCGAAATTGCCGACCAGGTGAAGCACTGCCGCGGCGCCGGAAAAGACATGACCTTCCACGTGACCGCGTACGTCGAGCCGGAAGGCAAACACGGCAAGGTCTCCGCGGTGGGCGTGGCGTCGAGCACGAAAGAGGCCGCCGAGAAATCGGACTGCGTCGCCGAAGCGGTAAAGGCCATGAAATTCCCGAGCCCGGGCGGGTACGCCGCGAAGATCTCGTTCTCTCTTTGAGAGCGCCATTGCGCGCCGCCATGGTCGAGCCCTAGAAACCCGCCATGGATCTTACGCTCTCGGACATCCAGACCGAAATTCGCAAGGTCGCGCGCGACTACGCGACGCGCGTGATCGCGCCCCAGGCACGCGCGATCGACGAAAAAGAGATGTTCCCGAAGGAGATCCTGAAGGGACTCGGCGAGCTCGGGCTCCTCGCGGTGAACGTGCCGGAGGAGCTCGGGGGCTCCGGCGCGGGCGTGGTGTCCTACGGGCTCGCGATGCAAGAGATCGCCGCCGCGTGTGCGTCGACGGCCGTCACGATGGCGGTCACGAACATGGTCGGCGAGGTCATCGCGACCTTCGGCACCGAGGAGCAGCGCACCAAGTACTGCCCCAAGCTCGCGAGCGCGGAGTACCTCGCGGGGGCCTTTGCGCTCTCGGAGGCCGGCGCGGGCAGCGATCCGGGGGCGATGCGCACCACCGCGCGCGACGACGGTGACTCGTGGGTCATCGACGGCGACAAACAGTGGATCACGAGCGGCGCGCACGCCGGCGTGTTCGTCGTGTGGGCGCGCACCGGCGATCCCGCGACCCACAAGGGCACCCGCGGGATCTCGTGTTTCCTCGTCGAGGGGGGCACTCCGGGGCTCAAGGTCGGTCGCGCCGAAGAGAAGATGGGCATCCGCGGCTCGAACACCGTCCCGCTCGTGTTCGAGGGCCTTCGGGTCCCCAAATCGGCGCTTCTCGGGCAGCTCCACGGCGGCTTCAAGGTCGCGATGATGGCCCTCGACGGCGGCCGAATCGGCATCTCGTGTCAGGCGATCGGGATCGCGCGCGCAGCGCTCGACGAATCCGTGCAGTATGCAAAGGATCGCAAGGCGTTCGACAAGCCGATCGGCGAGTTCCAAGCCACGCAGTGGAAGCTCGCCGACATGAAGACCGAGCTCGACGCGGCGCATCTGCTCGCGATGCGCGCGGCCTACCTGAAGGAGACGAACCAGACGTTCTCGCGCGAGGCGAGCATGGCGAAGCTCTTCGCGACCGAGGCGGCGAACCGCATCGTCGCCCACGCCGTACAAATCCACGGCGGCTACGGCTACGTGCGCGATTTCCCGGCCGAGCGACACTTCCGCGACGCGAAGGTGACGACGATCTACGAGGGCACGAGCGAGGTGCAGCGCATCGTCATCGCGAGGAACGTGCTCGGGTCCTGAGCTACGGCCGAGGCTCGAGCGAGCCCGAGCGGCTCCCCAGACCGAGCCCAGAGGGCGAAGCGGCGAAGACGCGAGACCGCTCTTTACGTTTTGCTCTCGAGGTGGCACGGTTTTTTGCCGTGTCGGTCGCCATCACTCAAGGTATTCGCGTTTCGGTCACCACCCAGTACGTCCCGGAGCAATCGTCTCCGAAGGCGCAGCGCTACGTGTTCGCGTACACGATTCGCATCGCGAACGAGGGCTCTGCCCCCGCGCAACTGAAGAGCCGCCATTGGGTCATCACCGATGGCAACGGCAAGATCGAAGAGGTTCGTGGCCCCGGCGTGGTCGGCCAACAGCCGAACCTGAAACCAGGCGAGCAGTTCGAGTACACGAGCGGCTGCGTGCTCTCCACCCCGCGCGGGCAAATGCAGGGCAGCTACCAAATGCACAGGTCCGACGGCTCGCGCTTCGAGGCCGAAATCGCGGCCTTCGCGCTCGCGTTGCCGCACTCGCTCAATTGAGGTCAGCCATGGATGAGACCACGTACTACCGCCACGCGAAGGCCGCTTTCACCAAGGTGGAGAACGCGCTCGACGCGTTCGAGCAGGCGGGAGCCGGCGCGGTCGATTTCGAGCGCTCCGGCGACGTGCTCACCGTGATTTTCCCGAGCGGCAAGAAGTGTGTACTCAACACGCAACGGCCCACCCGCCAGCTCTGGCTCGCCGCCGACGCGAAGGCCTGGCACTTCTCGTGGGACGACGGAACATCCGCCTGGCTCGACGACAAAGGCGAAGGCATCGACCTTTTCGCCAAGCTCTCGGACATCGTGAAGGGCCACGTCGGCGCGCCGCTCGCATACTGAGCGAGGCCCACCGCGAGGCGAGCGCGCGCTCAGCCCACTTTGGTAATCGCAGCGAGATCCGTCGTCGCGACCCCTTCGACGATGGGCAGACACGAGGCGGGCTGCTCGGTCACGAACGAAGCCCCTCGCTCGCGCGCGGCGTCCAAGAAAAAGGGCAGTCGCGCGAGACACGCGTTCGGCAAATCGTGGAGAACGAGGGAGACGTGGGCGCCCTCCACACACGACGCGAGCGCGCGCTCTGCCCACCCGCTCGGATCTTCCCAATCGCGCGGAACGTCATTCCAAAGGACACACGTGTAGCGCTCGCTCGTAAGGTAACGAGCAGCGGAGGAAGATAACAAATGAGGCCCGATTTTTCCGCCACCGCCGAACGGGCGAAAGAGCCTAGGGGCACCGGGAAACATAGCCTCGAGCACGCGCTCGGTCGCGACAATCTCGCGCTCGACCGCGTCGGTGCGCGGATCGTCGCCGAGGGGTATCTCGTGGGTATAGGAGTGATTACCCACGACGTGCCCGTCCCGCGCCGCACGAACGACGAGCGCGCTCCCCTCGTTCGTCGCGATTTTCGCCCCGAGGACGAAGAACGTCGCCCGGATGGAGCGCGCGGAGAGGATATCGAGCACCGCGGCGCTGACATCCGGCTCGGGGCCGTTGTCGAACGAGAGCGCGATACGGATCATCGGTACGTGTTGTTGGACGTGTGGTCGCCCGCGAGCCAGCGCGCGAGCTCGGCGTGCGCGGTCTTGCGTTTGTGAGCGATTTTGTCGCCGGTGACGGCCTCCGGCGCATCGTAGGTGAGCTCGACGATGAGGCCGTCGGGATCGTTCACGTAGAGCGAGCGGCAGTACCCGTGCTCGAGCACGTAGGTCGCGGGCTCGGTGATCCCGGCCGCTTTTACCCTCGCTTGCGTCGCGAGGAGGGTCGCTTCGTCGACGGACAGCGCGATGTGCCGGAACGGAGACGGCGCGAGCGCAGGTCCGAAGAGGGCTTGGTCCTCCGCCCGCGCGAACTGGAAAAACGCGAGCGCGCTCCCGTCTGCGAGCTCGAAGAAACAATGGCAATACGTGCGAACGGCGCCAAAGAGCTCGTCCGCTTCGCACCAGGTCGCCGCGAGCGGGAGGCCGAGCACGTCTTCGTAGAAGTGCCGCGTGCGCTCGAGATCGGCGACCACGTAGGCGTTGTGATGGAGGCGGCGGGGCATGCGCGAGGGCTCGGTCATGGCGTTCCTTTTCCCTTCAACTCTCGTTCGCGACGACGTTGCGGAGCGTGCCGATGCGCTCGATCTCGACCTCGCACACGTCGCCCGCGACGAGGAAGGTGGGGGGCGTGCGGGCGGCACCGACGCCGCTCGGCGTGCCCATCGCGATGATGTCGCCCGGCTCCAGCGTCATCGCCTCCGAGAGCGCCGCGATCGTGGTCGCGACGTCGAAGATCATGTCGCGGGTGCTCGCGTTCTGGCGGACCTCGCCGTTCACGAGCATGCGAATGCGTAGGTCGGTCGCCCCGGGAGGGAGCTCGTCGGCGGTGACGAGCTCGGGACCGAGCGGCCCGGTACGGTCGAAGTTTTTCCCGAGCGTCCACTGGTGGGTGCGCTTTTGGTAGTCGCGGATCGAACCGTCGTTGAAGAGGGTGTACCCCGCGACCCACTCGAGCGCGCGCTCCTTCGGGACGTAGCGGCCGGTGCGGCCGATGACGACCGCGAGCTCGGCTTCGTAGTCGAGCCGTGTCGAGCAGCGCGGGATCACGATCGGCTCGCCGTGGCCGACGAAGCTCGACGCGACGCGCGAAAAGACGACGGGGTGCTCCGGCTTTTCGTACGCCGCCTCGGCAGCATGATCGACGTAGTTCAGGCCGAGGCACATCATCTTCGCGCCCTCCGAAAAGAGCGGGAGGAACCGCACGTCGCCGGTCACCCGCGTCGACACCGGCGCTGTCGTCAGGAGCGCCGCGAGCTCCTCCCGCGCTTCGGCTCCGGCGCGCAACCATGCGCCGAGGGTGCGTGGCTGACGCGGGGCGAGCGCAGCGACGTCGTACCAGTCGTCGCCATCTTTGGCGGCGAGCATGCGGCGCCCGGCTGCTTCGATCCAACGGATCCTCATGGGTAGCTCCTTCCCGGAGAGGGTGGCGCGCTTCGTGAGAACGCACAAATGTTTTTGTCGACAAAATGCTCGACCATACGCCGCGGCGCGGCGCGTTTTCCGGTCCAATGTCCCGAGCGTCGCGCCCGCGCCGTGCGAGGGAGGGCTGCTAGGGTTCGCTGGTGCGCAAAACATCCGCGACCCCCTCGCTCGAGACGGCGCCTTCGCTGACGACCACGGTCACCGATCGGCTGCGAGAGGACATCCTCGGCGGGCGCTTGCTGCCGGGAGAGAAGCTGCGCCTCGAGCACCTCACGACCCGCTACGGGAGTGGGCGCACCCCGCTCCGCGAGGCGTGCTCGCGCCTCGTCGCGGAGGGCCTCGTGCTCGCCCTCGAACAGCGCGGATTTCGTGTCGCGCCGATCTCCGCCGACGATCTCCGCGACCTCACCTCCACGCGCCAGAGGCTCGAATCGATCGCGCTACGGGAGTCTATTTTGCACGGCGACGCCACCTGGGAGCACCGCGTCCGTGCCGCGCTCGGCGCGCTCGAGAAGCTGCCGCGGAGCGAGGGTGGCGCCGTCTCGGCGAGGTGGGAGAAGGGGCACCGCGAGCTCCACGAGGCGCTGCTCTCCGCCTGCCGTTCGCCGTGGCTCCTTCGATTTCACGCCATCCTCTACGACCAGAGCGAGCGGTACCGGCGCATGTCGGAGGTGGTCCGCGGCCCCGTGCGCCACGTCGACAAGGAGCACGTCGATCTCGTGCGTGCCGCGCTCGGACGCGACCCCGAGCGCGCCGCCGCCCTCCTCGTGGAGCACATCGCGAAGACCGAGGACCGCGCCCTCCGCGGACACCCCGCGTTCGCTGCCCCGCTCGCGATGGCTCCGTCCGCGCCTCGATCCAAAATGTCGACAAAACGTAGTAGGCCTCGAGAATGACGACGAAGACGGTCGAAACGGCCGACGGTCTCGAGCTCCGTGTCGACGACATCGGCCCACGCGACGCGAGACCGATCGTCTTCGTGCACGGCCTCGCGCAAGACCGCACCGCGTTCGGCCCGGTCGTCGCGTCCCTCGCGGCGGACCTCCGCTGCGTCGTCTTCGACGTGCGCGGGCACGGGGACTCGTCGGCTCCGGAGGGCCGCGAGCCCTACACCGACGGCGCGCGCTTCGCGAACGACGTCGACGCGGTCGTGCGCGGGCTCGAGCTCCGCGCCCCGATCCTCGTGCCGTGGTCGTACGGTGGGGCCGTCGTCGGGGACTACCTCCGCCACCACGGATCGGCTGCGGTCGGCGGGATCTTGCTCGTCGCCGCCGCGGTCCGGATCGGGCGCTCGGCAGGCGCTTTTTTCGGGTCGGCGATGATGGACAACGCGCGCGGGCTCGTCTCGAACGATCCGGCCGTCTACGAGGCGAGCGCGCGCGCCTTCGTCCACGGATGCAGCCGCGCACCGAACCAGAGCTACGCCGCAGAGAGGGTCTCGGCGATGCAGCGCGTGCCCGCCCACGTGCGGCGCGCCCTCCTCTCGCGCGACGAGGACTACGTCGCCGCCTACGCAAACGGCGACTTTCCGATCGGTGCGATCCAGGGCGACGACGATCGCGTCGTGCTCCCTTCCCTCGCCGATCACCTCCATGAGCAGGCGCCGCGGACCGTGCTCACGCGCCTGCCGGGAGTCGGCCACCTGCCCTTCCTCGAGGCGCCCGAGGCCTTCGAACGCGCCCTCCGCAGCGTCGTCGCTGCTGCACGAGCGTAGAACCGGCGCGCGACCGAAAGGCGCAGCGCGATCCGCGACCGACTCGCGGCATCGCCGCGTGCCATATGTGCCACATGCGTAGCTCCCACGTGTTTAGGTCGACAGACTCAGCGAAATCTTTCGCGCAATCGGCGTGGCACAGCGATTGCTCAACATTGTGCCATGAGTCCTCGGCACATGTCCCTCTCGGTCGCTCTCGTGGCCTTGGCTGCAACCTTCACCGGGAGCGCCTTGGCGGATGCCGCTGAGCCCGCCGGGGCCGCGGCGCCGCAGCAGGCGGACGGCTGTTACGTGTCGTCACCGCAGGGCGCGTCCGGCAAGCTGGTGCTCCCGTCGAACGCGCCCGCGATCCCGCTCTTGAACCAATCGTTCAACGCGGTCCCCACCCTCGCGGTCGACCCGGTCGGCGACGTGACGTTCACCTCGCGCGTCGACGACCGCGCGACCCGCGCCCTGCTCATCGTCCCGTCGAAGGAGCTCCCGCTCGGGAGCGTGAACCTCAATTGGAAGGTCGGCTGCTCGGTGCCGAGCCGCGGCAACGAGCCTTCGGGGATAACCTCGCTCGTCGTCACCGACGCGGCGCCGCTCCCCACCACGATTGGCACCCTCGAGCAGGGGAAGAGCCTCGTGCTCACGTTGTCGCCCGAGCTCTCGCCCTTCCTCCAGGTCGTCTCGATCGACATCCGCACTGCCGACAAGGAGAGCCAACCGTTCTTGACTGGCAGCTACGGAGCGATCACGAACGAATACTCCAAAATTAGCATTGGGTACTCCGGGAGCTCGCTGGACCCGGCGGGCACCGATACCTACTACGCGGGCCGCAGCTTGCTCTACGAAGCGAACGCTGGGGTCTGCGTGTCGCGCTCCGGCTCGGTCGACGTGCCGGTCACCATTACCGCCCACGTCGCCGGTGCGGCGAGCGATCCGCCCGCGCTCACCGGAACCGTGAGCGTCGATTGCGACTTGGCAAAGCGCCTGAACGAAGAAGCGCAGAGCTCGGCCACGCAGGCCGGGAGCGGAAACAGCACGACGACGAGCGCTGGCTGCAGTGCCTCGCCGAGCACGGCGCCGAGCGCTGGCCTCGGGTTCTTTGCCGCCGCGTTCGCCGTCGCCGCGATCGTGCGTCGTCGCCTCGCCTCCCGCACGAAACTGGACTGATCACGGGCGCCCGAGCTTTCCCTCGCTCGATCTTCCGGCGCCGCCGTATTCGCGCGACGGCGGTCGCGGGCGCGAGCTTTCACGCGCGCGGTCGTTCACCTCCGCGGTGGAACATGGCAGTCTTCCCGAATGGCCGCGACACCTCCCGCGCTCATCACCAAGCTACGACGAATCTGCACGAAGCTCCCCGAGGCGTACGAGGAAGCGGCCTGGGTCGGCGTTCGGTGGATGATCCGGAAGAGAACCTTCGCCCACGTCGTCATGATCGAC
>JAAFHV010000351.1 GCA_013297655.1 Myxococcales bacterium
GCGGTGGTCGCGGTGGAAGCCACGGTGGTCACCAACACGAGCGGCTTTAGGTAGCGCGCCCAGACGAACGCCGCGAGCGACACCGAAGCGACGACGAGCGCGCCCGAGAACGCGAGGCGCGCGAGCGACGTGCTGCGCTCCTGCCCGTTCGTCATCGAGAGCTGGTTCGAGGTGACGTGCACGTCTGCGCTCGGCGGGGTGGGCCCATCGGGCACCGACACGTCGCGCAGCGGATCGAGCGGGAGCCCGCTTCGCATGCGCGGGGACGAGGGCGAGCCGTCGTCGCTCAGCGGATCGTCCGGCATCCGCGACATGGACGCGAGGGACGCGAGCGACCCGAGGCTAGGTGAATCCCCGAAGACCCGCGCGAGGGCCTCGGCCAGCTCTTTTGCGGACTGGTAGCGGTTCGCCGGATCGCGCTCGAGGCACTTCTTGAACCACTCGTCGAACGTGAGGGGCAGGTCGGTGCGGATGCGCGACGGCGTGGGGATGCTGCCGGTGGCGATCGCGGCGAACGTCATCGCGACGCCCTGGTCCATGTTCCACACCGGGCGCCCGAGGAGGCACTCGTAGGCCATGCAGCCGAGGGCCCAAAGGTCGGAGCGATGATCGACGTTTCCCTGGCCCTTGACCTGCTCGGGAGACATGTAGGCGGGGGTGCCGAAGACAGCGCCCTCGCGCGTGAGGCGCTTGGTTTTTTCGTCCGGGTTCACCGGCGCGTAGAACTTGGCGAGACCAAAATCGAGGATTTTGATGAGCTCTTCGCCATCTTCGCCCTTGGTGAGGAAGATGTTCTCGGGCTTGAGATCGCGGTGAACGATGCCCGCCGCGTGCGCCTTCGCGAGGCCCTTCGCGCAGTGGGTAATGACGCGGACGGTGGTGATGACGTCGATGATGCGGACGCGCGCCATGCGATCGTAGAGAGACTCGCCGTCGAGCATCTCCATCGCGATGAAGGGGCGACCGTCCTCGAGGCGGCCGGAGTCGTACACGTCGACGATGTGCGGGCTCTTCACCGAGGCGGCGGCGCGCGCTTCGCGGAAAAACCGCTCGATCACGACGTTCGAGGCGGCGAGCTCGGCCGCGAGGACCTTGAGCGCCACCTTCTTGCCGAGAGAGAGCTGCTCCGCCTCGTAGACCGCCGCCATGCCGCCGCGGCCCACCTCGCGAATGACGCGGTACTTGCTGAGGAGCAGAGTACCGTCGGCGATCTTGGACTCGGTCGTCTCGGTCATCTCAGGGCAACCGCGCCAAAAAGGGGCAAGTCACGAGGTCGCACGTTACGCGCATTTTCCTCAAACCTGAACGACCGAATCGTTCGGGTCGGACGATCCTGGATCATGCGCGAAGATAAGGTGCGCCTGGGCCGCCAGACCTTGCCGCGGGCGGCCCCCCGTGAAATGAGGAGGGTTGGCTCCTTTGAACACCAGCCCGAACGAACGCCTCGCCTTACTTGGCGAAATCGCGGCGGAAATCGCCCACGAGCTCCGAAACGCGCTCCAGGTGGTCTCGACCAGCGCCTTCGTGGGCAGGACGGCGCCTCATAAGGCGCAGGCCCAGCTCGAGCGCATCTCCCGGACGACCGAGGGGGCGCAGCGGCTCATCGACGATCTCCTCGATCTCGCGCGCGGGGACACCTTCGCCCGGGAGCCCGTGACGGTGCTCTCCGCGATCGTGAGCGCCCGCGAGCACCTCGATCCGGACCGGGCCACCTACATCGACGACATCGACTCGGCGATGCAATTTCCCCTTCATCCGCGGCTCTTCGCGCGGGTGCTCTCGGTGCTCTTCGACAACGCGCTCGCCGTCTCGAGCGGGGTCCCCAAGGTGACCACCCGCGCCACGCTGGACGACGCGAGCCTCGTGGTCGAGGTCGAGGACGATGGCCCCGGGGTGCCGCCCGACCTCGGCACCCGCATCTTCGAGCCGCTCGTTCAAGGCCGCGCCGGCGGCACGGGCCTCGGGTTGTCGCTCGCGTCGCGCATCGTGCGGGCCCACGGCGGCCTTTTGGAGCTCAAGACCCTCGCCCCCGAAGGCGCCCGCTTTCGCATCGTGCTCCCTCGGTAGAGCACCGAACCGCTTCATTCGGTCGGCTTTTCGCCGATTTGCTTCGCCGTGCTTCGTTGCTCCTCCTCGGCTAGCAGCAGTAGGACTCGTCGTCGCGCCTCGCCCGGCTCGCAACTCGGCGAAAATCCTCGGTCACTAAGCGGTTCGGTGCTCTAGAGCGACCACGCGGTCGCGACCTATCGCGGGGTACGTCGCGCCGAGCAAACGAGAGATGGGCGCGCCCTCGCTCGAACGCCGACCGCGAGCTACCTAGGGAGTCGCGATGACGTTGCTGTTCGCCGGCTACTTTCCGAAACGTATCGTTCGCCGCGACCCGTGGCTCGCGGCCCCGCACGTCGACGAGATTTGGTCGGTGAGCGAGTGCATGTCGAAAGGTCCCCCCGGTTGGATCGATCGATGGCGACACAACGACTTTTGGCTCTTCGACAGCGTCGACCTCGCCGAGTCGGTCGTCCCCGAAGGTGAACGCTCGAACTACCGCGTTCTCGGCTATCGCGTTTGGAACCACGTGTTCGACGCGGGGCGAAGCGTTCCGTTGCTCGACACGCGCGCGCCAAAGCGCCTACCGGAGCCCGAAGCGGGGCTTCGCGTTCGCCGGGTCGGCTTCGATGCCGTGAGCCGTTCGTACGACGCTTTCGACCACTCTCCCCTGTCGTGCAACGCGGCGGCGGTGACGTTCCCGTCGAACGAAAACTGCTTGTTCCGCACACTGGACGACGCGCTCGTCGGCGCCGAACGGTTCTCCCATGGGACGTGGGAGCCCGGGACGTACTGGGTCGTCGAGGTGCTCGATATCGAAAGCACGTGCGGCGACTCCGGTTTCGGCCCAAAGCCGGAATGACTAGCCGTTCATGACCCTACAGTAGGGCATCGTCGTTTCGCGTTCTGCGCGCGATCAAGGCCCGATCCGCGCCGAAACGAACGCGCCCGCGAGGCCCCCTAAAACGAGCCCCACGATCAACATCGGGGCGGCGCGCGATTGGCCACGTGACGAGGGCGGAGGCACCTCGACGAGGCGCACGGTGTCGCTGTCGGCATCGACGAGGAGCACGCCGTCGACGTCGAACGCTACGCCGTACTCGAGGAGCTGCCGGCGGGTCGCCACCGTCGTGAGGCGGGGGGCATAGTTGCCTGTCTTGACCTCGGCCACGTAGCGCCGCGAGCCCTTCTCCACGATGAAGTCGGCGCGGAGATCGAACGCGTTTCGTTCGCCGTCGACGAGGAGCTCGTACCGCGCCGCGACCTGCGCGCCGACGATCGCGAACCCGCGGTCCTCGAGGAGGACGACCGCGCGTCGCTCGCCCGCTGCGCCACGAAGACGCGCCGCTTCGAGCCGGCGCGCGGGGAGGCTCGAACGCATGGAGAGGCGGAACGTTTGCACGAGGAGGCCGACGACGAGGGCCACGAACGCGGCGGCGACGGCACGAAGCTCGACCGGGAGTGAATCAGGCACCGCCGCCGATCATCGGGTGAACGGAAGCGCAGGGACAACTTTTCGCGTCGCGTTCGCGCGGGCGCGCGACTCCACGCTACTTGGCGCAGCGAAAGCCGATTCCGTGACTGCGCATTTCGGGGGCTGCCGAGAACCGAAATGTAGGCCGCAACCACGACGCGTCGCCGCCGTTCCACGCTCCGCCACGAATGCCACGTTCGTCGCCCTTCTCGGGGCCCCTCGGATCGTCGACGCGCGGGCCTTTTGTGTAGGGTGCATTAAAATCGGCGACCCACTCCCACACGTTGCCGACCATGTCCTCGATCCCCGATTGGGTCTTCCCGCGCGGGAAGCTGCCCACCGGCGCGGTGTGGGGATAACCGTCGTCCGATTTGTACATCGCGGCGAGCGGCCCTTCGGGATCGGGGTTTTTGCGGCCCCAGCCGACGCACTCGAGGCCGCAGGCGTTCACGAGGCCGGCAGAGGGGGGCTCGTCGCCCCAGGGATAGATTCGACCGTCGGAGCCGCGGGCCGCGAACTCCCATTGTGCTTCGGTGGGCAGGTGGCCGCCGCGGGACTCGGCGCAAAACGCCTCTGCAGACTCCCAATCGACGCAGTTCATCGGGTGGCTCCCGAGCGCGTCCGGCGACGCGGACGAGATGGTGCAGAGCGGATCGTAGAGCTTTCGCTGGCGCTTCGTGATTCCCTCCCAAGCATTCTCGGGAGTCGATCGTTTGCACTTTCCGGCGTCGCTGCAGGCCTTGTACTCGGCGGCAGTGACCTCGTGGACGTCGAGGCAATAGTCGGCGAGGTGCACCGGGTGGGCGGGGCGCTCGTCTTTGCCGGCCGTCGGCGCGTCGGTGCCCATGAAGAAGTCGCCCGCTTTGACGAGGACCATGCTCGGCGGACAACGAGGGGCCGCGTCGGCGACGGGAGCGGTCGCGTTCAGGCTCGCGGCAGCAGGTGCCGAGGTAGAGGGCGCATCACGGCGCGAAGAAGCGCGGCCGAGGTAGAGCGACGTGGCCGCGACCGCAACGAACGCCGTCACGACCCCGAACGCGCGTGCACGACTGCGCCAGGCGATCGGCGCACGCGACGCCGGGCCCGGGCCTCCGACCTCCAGCGAGGCCGCGGGAATGGGAATGTCGGAGACGCGAGCGTGTGGCGCCGCGCGCCGGCTGCCGGAGACGAGGGTGCCCTCGAGCGCGGCGTGGCTCTCGGCGGCGGACAAGGACGATGACGAGGACGAGGACGGCGCGAGCCCGGACGCAGGGCGCGAAGAGCCGTAGGTGAGCCCGCTCATGGGTGCCTCGCGGAGCGCGAGATCGAGGCCAGTCCAAAACGCGCCAAGCGTGGCGTAGCGCGCCGCGGGATCCACCGCCATCGCGCGCGCGAACACGGCGTCGACCTCGTCGCTCACGAGCAAGCCGAAGCTCGCGGGAGTGGGCCTCCGTGCCTCGTCGAGCGCGACGCGCGCGAGATCGCCGAGGCGGTCGCTGCTCACGATTGGGCGACCGAGGAGGACCTCCACGAAGAGGCTCGCGAACGCGAACACGTCGGTCCGCGGGCTCGTGCGCCCGAGCCGCTTGTCGAACTGCTCCGGCGCGCCATAACGCGGGGTAAACGATTGAAGGGCGGTCACCGAGCGGCCGGCGCTCTCCGGACCTTCCAGCACCTTCGCGATCCCGAAGTCGAGGAGCTTTGCGACGCCGCGCGTTCGGGTGCCACGGGGCCCGCCGGAGACGGGCGCGCCGACGACGAACACGTTGCTCGGCTTGACGTCGCGGTGGACGATTCCCATCTCGTGCGCGAGCGAGAGGGCCTCCGCGATGGGCGCGAGCAGCTCGCGTGTATCTTCCATGTTTCGCGGCTCGGCGCCGGCGCGGGTCTCCGCGAGTAGCACGTCCTCGAGGGTGCGCCCCTCGAGCCACTCGAGGGCGATGAACGGCGCGTCGACCCCCGATGGCAACCGCAGCGTGCCCACGTCGCGCGCCTGCACGATCGCGCTCGAGCGTTCGGAGAGCTCGGCGAGCAAGATCGCCTCACGGTGAAACGCGGCGAGCAGCTCGTCGCGATGCGCCGGATCGAGGCCCGGGAGCGCACGCAACACCTTGAGCGCCATCGTGCGACCCCAGGCAAGGTGGGTCGCGCGGTAGACCACCGAAAAACCGCCCTCGCCGACGACGGCCTCGAGCCGGTAACGATCGGCGACGTCGGAGCCGACGAGCGCGTGTGGGTCGAAGTCCATGGTCGATTCGGGCGTCCTTTCGCGGCCCCGTTCGGGACCACTACGCGAGGCAGGGGGGCGCAGTTTCGCACGGACCGAGATTGGCTCCTACATGTGGGCGCGGTCGAGCCGCACGCCACGAGCCGAACCAACCGTGCCAACGGGACGAGCGCAGCTCGGACCGCTGGCCCGATGGACCGGGGGGGAGGAAGGTCCGAAGGACCGACCGAGCCGCGAACCAACCGTGCCAACGGGACGAGCGCAGCTCGGACCGCTGGCCCGATGGACCGGGGGGACGAAGGTCCGAAGGACCGACCGAGCCGCGCAAGCGAGCTGCGCGTAGCGGGTTTGACGGAGCGGAGCTTCCGAGCCGCGCAGATTGTCGGAAAGGCGACTGCCCGCAAAAGGCACTCTGCACGAAGCAGTCGTGCTGTATCCGCCAGTTGGCGGACTTGAATCCCCCCCGACGCCCGTCTACGAGAACGTTGGCTCGGTCGCGCGCGGGATTCACCCCGACGTGCGAGCACGTCTAGCGTTGCGGGCGACGCGAGCCTCGCCAACTCTGGAGCTGAAGCGACGATGACGGAGACAACGTTTGGGAGGTACGAGCTCCTCGCGAGGATCGGCTCCGGCGGGATGGCCGAGGTGTTCCTCGCGATGGCACAGGGGCTCGCGGGCTTCAACAAGCTCGTCGTCCTCAAGCGCCTCCGGCCGAACATCGCCAAAGACGCGGCGATGATCACCATGTTCCTCGACGAGGCCCGCCTCTCGGCGCGCCTTCGCCACCCCAACATCGTGAACACCTACGAAGTCGGCGAGCACGACGGGGCCTACTTCATCGCGATGGAGTACCTCGAGGGTCAGCCGATGAACCGCGTCCTCAAGCACGAGGACGCCGCGTCGATCGGGCCAGAGCTGTGGTGTCACGTGTTCGCGCAGGCGCTGAACGGCCTCCACCATGCTCACGAGCAAAGCGACTTCGACGGCACCCCGCTCGAGATCGTGCACCGCGACCTCTCGCCCCACAATCTCTTCTTGTCGTACTCCGGCGAGGTGAAAGTCGTCGATTTCGGGGTCGCGCGGGCGACGGTAAACGTGGCGACGACCGGGACCGGAATGTTGAAGGGCAAAGCCAACTACATGGCACCGGAGCAGGTCCGCGGAGAGGTCGATCGCCGCGCCGACATCTTCACTCTAGGGCTCGCGCTCTGGGAGGCGCTCGCGGGCCGTGGCGCGTACCGCGGCGATGCGGTGACGGTGCTCCACCGCATTTTACACGACCCTGTCCCGGCGCTCGCGGAGGCCTGCCCCGCGATCGATCCGAAGCTCGCCGCGATCGTGATGAAGGCGCTCGAGAAAGAGCCCGCGAAGCGCTACGCGACGGCGAAAGACTTTCGTGAAGCGCTCTTGGGGTTCGTGCGCGCGCGCGCGGCCCTCGTGAACGACGAGGCGCTCGGGGAGAAGCTGGCAGCGATGTTTCAGCCGCTCCGCGATCAGGTCGCGGCGCGCGTGCGGCAGTGCGTGTCCGAGCTCACCGAGCGCCAACACGAAGAGTCGCAGGCGCTGCCTTCGCTTCGGCTCACGCCGTCGACGGGAGCTCCCACCCTCGCGCGCGACGACGCTCGCGCCGAGAGCACGGCGGTGTCGGCGATCGTGCCTCCTCCGCCGAGCGTGCCAGGGCCAATCGAGGTACCGCTCCCGGTCCAGCTCTCCCCTGCGAAGCGCAGCGCAGGGGGGGCGAGAGCGCTCGTCGCGTGCCTCGGCGTGCTCGGAGCGATCGCAGCGGGCGCGTTCGTGGTGAATCGCGCACCGCCGCCGGTCGCGCGAGCAGCGAGCACGGTGCGGATCTCGTTCGAAAGCGCGCCGTCCGACGCGGCGATCGAAGAAAACGGGCAGGTCATCGGACATACCCCGGCGCACCTCGAGCTGCCGGCGGGCTCCCACGAGCTGACGATCGTGCACGATGGCTTCGAGCGCGAGACGTTCGTCGTCGACCGCGCGACGACACGGACCGTCGTTCTGCGGCCGCTGCGATCCGCTCCCGTCGCTTCGATGGTAGTCGCCAGCGCTCCGACGGTGCCCGCGGCACCGAAGGCGTGGCCGCGCGCGGTGAGCGCTGTCGCGCCCGCGAAGACCGCGCCCTCCGGCTCGGCGGCTCCGGTGATGTTGGCGAAGCGCAAGATTCGACTCGAGCTCTGACTCGGGCGAAGCCGCTCTGCCGGGCGCAGCGCGATTCGCGGCCACGCGAGCCTCGCGTCGCTTCGGAGGCGCAGGCGCGAGCCTCGCGTCGCTTCGGAGGCGCAGGCGCGAGCCTCGCGTCGCTTCGGAGGC
>JAAFHV010000352.1 GCA_013297655.1 Myxococcales bacterium
GCCGCTGCTCAAAGCCGTGTCGGCGCGCATCGGGTTCCTGGTCGAGGTCGGGCTCGACTACCTGTCGCTCGATCGGAGCGCACAAACGCTCTCGAGCGGCGAAGGCCAGCGCATTCGCCTCGCGACGCAGGTCGGCGCCGCGCTCGTGGGCGTGCTCTACGTGCTCGACGAGCCCTCGGTCGGCCTCCACGCGCGCGACAACGCGCGCCTCATCGAAGCGCAGCTCCGTCTCCGCGATTTGGGAAACTCGGTGTTCGTCGTCGAGCACGATCGTGAGGCGATCTTGGCCGCCGATCACGTGGTCGACCTCGGCCCCGGCGCGGGCGTCCACGGCGGGCGCGTGGTCGCGCAGGGCACGCCGCAGGAGCTCATGGACAACCCGAGCTCGGTGACGGGCCCGTGGCTGAGCGGCAAGCGTTCTCTCGTCGTCCCCAAGAAGCGTCACAAGCCGAAGTCCGGGTTCCTCACCGTGCGCGGCGCTCGCGCGCACAACCTGAAGAACGTCGACGTCGACATCCCGCTCGGCCTCTTCACGTGCTTCACGGGCGTGTCGGGCTCGGGCAAATCCAGCCTCGTCGTCGACACGCTGCTCCCCGCCGCGCGCTCTTCGAAGTACGGCGCACAGGGTCCCGTCGGAGAGTGCGACGCCGTCGTCGGCCTCGACTTCGTCGACAAGGTCGTGAGCATCGATCAGGCGCCGATCGGTCGCACGCCTCGCTCGAACCCCGCCACGTACACCGGCGTATTTTCGCTCCTGCGCGAGCTCTACGCCGGCTTGCCGGAGGCGCGGAGCCGCGGCTACAAAGCGGGCCGCTTCTCGTTCAACGTGAAGGGCGGGCGCTGCGAGGCGTGCCAGGGCGACGGTGTGCTCCGCGTCGAGATGCACTTCTTGCCCGATATCTTCGTCGCGTGCGACGCGTGCGGCGGCCTCCGCTACAACCGCGAAACGCTTGAAATCAAGTACCGCGGGCTCTCCATCGCGGAGGCGCTCGCGCTCACCGTCGAGCAGGCGCTCGCCACGTTCGACGTGGTCCCGAAGGTGCGCGACAGGCTCGAGGCGCTCTCCAAGGTCGGCCTCGGTTACGTCACGCTCGGGCAGCCGGCCACCACCCTCTCGGGCGGCGAGGCCCAACGCGTGAAGCTCGCCCGCGAGCTCGCCCGCAAGGCCACCGGGCAGACGCTCTACGTGCTCGACGAGCCCACCACCGGGCTCCACTTCAACGACATCGAGGTTCTCTTGGTCGCTCTCCAAGGGCTCCGCGATCAGGGCAACACGGTCATCGTGATCGAGCACAACCTCGACGTCGTCGCCTGCGCCGACTGGGTCATCGACATCGGCCCCAACGGCGGCGACGGAGGCGGCGAGATCGTCGTCGCGGGCCCCCCCGAGACGATCGCGGCGCACCCGACGTCGCACACCGGTCACTACCTCGCCGAGGTCCTCGCGCGCGCAGGACGGCTCGAGACGAGCGGCCCTTCCG
This sequence comes from Myxococcales bacterium, assembly GCA_013297655.1. Lineage (GTDB taxonomy): Bacteria > Myxococcota_A > Polyangia > Polyangiales > Polyangiaceae > JAAFHV01. The sequence continues at coordinate 1,482 of JAAFHV010000352.1, forward strand.
CGACGACCTCGTCGGCGGCAACCACCGCCGCGAAGGCGACACCGGGTCCCGCAAAAAAGAAGCGCGCCAAGGCATAGCGCGCGCGTGCACCGACCCGCTCGACGCCGAAGCTAGCGCGAGAGCAATGTGCGCCCAGAGGCATCGTGGCGTCGCCCCGTAGCGCAAGCGGTCGCCAATCGCACGGTCGGTGCTGCTGCATGGGTCGCGTTAGAATGTGGCGCTTCGGTTCGCGACGAACAGAAGCCGTCGCGTGGCACATGCGACGCACGAGCGACGACGCACGAAGGGGCCCGAGCGCGGAGCTCGAGCGCGTCCGCTCGGTGTGGACACACCAAAAGACCGACGCCCGCCTCCCTCGCGGGAGACGAGCGCCGTTTGCGTGGGCCACCCGGCCCGAAGCTCAGGAGTAGTCTTTTTCCTGACGTTCCTGGTCTTCTTTGCAGCGGATACAAAGCGTGGTCTCGGGGCGAGCCTCGAGGCGCTTCACGCCGATCTCCTCTTCACACGACTCGCAAGTGCCGAACGTGCCGTCCTCGACTTTGCGGAGCGCCTTCTCGATCTTGTCGAGGAAGACCTTCTCGCGTCCGCGGAGGCGGAACGTGAAGCTCTGAAGGTACTCGCTCGAGGCGAGGTCCATCTCGTCCGGGAGGTCGTTCGAGTCGAGGGACATGTCCTCCTCGAGCGTCTGCTTCGCCTTCTTCACGATTTCGTCGCGCTTCTCGACGAGGAGGGTCTTGAACTTCTTGAGCTGTTGCTTGTTCATTGCCGAAGCTGTCCCTTTCGTGACCCCACGTTCGAACTTTCGTCGAACCCCCGGGGGCGGCCGTGCGAGAATCACCCCCTACTTCGGGGGCGCAAGACGGTAAGCATGTCCGGTAAGGTCGTCAACGCTCGTCTTTCCAAGCCGCCTTCGCAGCCGATTTCCAAAGGCTTTTCCGAAGATAGGGCCACCCGCGTTCTCCTCGGGATCGACGAGAACGGCCTCGGGCCGCTCCTCGGGCCTCTCGTCGTCACCGCCGTGCGTGCGCGCGCCACCGCGAAGGGCGAGGCCGTCACGCACAAGCCCGCGCGGGGCAAGCTGGCGTCGCGGCTCGGGGACTCGAAGGGTCTCGTCGCGTACGGCGAGAGCGCGCTCGGCGAGGCGTGGGCGCGCGCGCTTCTCCGCCGCAACGGCAACGAGCAGCACCGGCCCCACGACGCCTTCGCCGCCCTCGCCCTCCGCGACGACGCTTGGCTGCGCGAGCTTTGCCCTTCCCACCATCGCGATCTCTGCCACCGCGACACCGACACCTTCGTGTCGACCGAAGCCGACGTAGAGGTGTGCCTCCGCGACCTCGACAAGCTCGCCGCGCGGGGCATCGAGATCGAAGACGCCAAGGTCGCCGTGATCTGCAATCGCCGAATCAACGCGGAGGGCGCGCGCGGAATTTCTCGATTCTCGATCGATCTCTTCGCGATGGAGGATCTGTTCCTCGATGCGGCCGCTTCGGCGGGCGAGCCTGTGATCGCGACGGCGGGGAAAGTGGGCGGGTTCGACTTTTACGGGCCCCGCTTCGCCAAGCTAGGCGAGCGGCCTTTCCGCGTCGTCGAAGAGGGCAAAGCGTGCAGCCGGTACGCGTTCGACGACCTCGGCGAGATCGCGTTCGTGCGCGACGCGGACGGCTCGAACATGCTCGTCGGCCTCGCGTCGCTCGTCGGCAAGTGGGTCCGCGACCGCCTCACGTCGCTCGTGATCGAGCACCTCCGCGCCCACGACCCCGCGTTGCCCGACGCGAGCGGGTACCACGATCCGGTCACCCGCAGGCTCGTCGAGAGCTCACGTTCGCTGCGAAAAAAGCACCGCATCGAAGACGCGTGCTTCCTGCGCGAACCCGCAAAAAAAGAGCCCGCGGCGACCGCGAAGGCGAAACGCGACGCCGCGAGCGATCCGCGGGCGGTTCGCTCGCTGTTCTCGTAAGCGCGTCGCGGTCAGGGCTTCGCAGCCGAAGGCGCCGTCGCGGGCTTGGCCGCGGGGAGGGCGGCGGCGCGATCGAGGGCGGCCTTGGCCTTCGCGATCGCCTCGTCCTTCGTGAGGCGCGCGGCCTGCTGCTTCTCGGGAGCGGCGGCCTTGATCGCGTTCTCTTCGTCGGCGATGCCGATCACGATCGCGCCCTTCCGCGCGACGAGGACCTCCACCTTCGGACCGCCGCTCTCGCCCGGGTTCAACACGTGCACGGCTTCTTCGCCCGCACCAGCGACGGGGATCGAGCCCGGGCGGGCCTTGAGCGTCTTCATGACGTCCTTCGCCTGCGCCTCGTCGAGCGGGGCGACCGCGAGCGTGCGCCAACGACGATCGCCGTCCTTGTAATAACCGACGGTGGTGGGACCCACGTTTTTCCAGCCGAAGGGCTCCTTCATGAAGAACTGAACGCCGTTGGCGATCCGCATCTCGTCCGGCAAGAGGCGAGCGCTCGCGGGCATGCCGGTCTCCTCGGGGAGCTTCTGCGCGATGCTCTTGCCGATCGCCGAGAGCGCCGCCTCGCTCGATGCCTTGAGCTGAGAGGGCGTCTCACGATCGTTGTTGTATTGGAGCTCCGCGACCATGTTGCCGCGCCACACGTACGCGCGACCGGTGCCGATCGCGCCGAGGCCGCCGGTGGGCGCGCCCTTCGGGGCCACCTCGAGCACACGCGGGGTCGACGGGTCGACCGGATCGCCGGCGACGAGGCGCATGGTGTAGAGCCCGAACGCGCCCCCCACGTCGGCGAACTGCGAGACCACCACGTCGACCGTCGCGCCCTTGCCGCTCCCGTCCGCGTAACGGAACGAGACGACGCGCTTCAGGCCGTAGCGCTTGTAGACCTCGCACTCCCCGTCGAACGCGGTGGTGCAGACCTCGTCCATCGAGTACTTGCCGCGCTCTCCGTAGGTGCGGGTCTCTCCTTGTGGGTCGACGCAGTAACCGGCCTCGGTCTTCGGGAAGAACGCCGCGCTCACCGGGTCCTTCACCTCGCCTCCTCCGTTCGCGCACGCGGAAGGCCCCGCCCCGGTGGTCGAGGTCGAACCCGCCCCCGAAGGCGCGGGCGGCGGAAGGTCGCCCCGCGGCTTCTCGTCTTTGGTGCAGCCGAGAGCAAAGACACAGGCCAGCGCCACGAAGGCAGGGAGGGTCGCTTTCATGGCTCCTTCCTTAGCGAAAATGTTCCCTTCCGTCCCGCATCGAGCCCGGGGGCAAAGCTTGACCTTATTTCATAGGTCCGCAAAAGCTTTGCGGCTTTCGCCGACGTCCCGCCTCGGCACCTAGCAAAAATGTGGGTGTTCAGAACGTGACCGGACGGTACGGAGGTTGCTACGATTTGACCGGTGCTTCCTCTCCGCCACAGGTCTCTCCGTCGACTTCGCCAACGGGCGGTCACTCTCGTCGAGCTCATGGTGGTGGTGATCCTCATCGCCATCTTCGCGAGCTTGGCGATGCCCGGGTTGCTCAACAACACGAAGGACCTGGCTGTCTACCAAGCCGCGCAGCGGGTCGCCGAGGTGGTCCAGAGCGGCCGTTCGCGTGCGCTCGCCACGGGGTCGGCTCACGCGATCGCGTTCTCCCGCACGGGTGCCCCCGCCGGCCGGGTGGGAGTTCAACAGGCGCAGCGGACCATCGGCACGGTTCCGACGCTCGTTACGGTCCCGGTCAACAGTTGCCGTACCCCTGGCGCGTTCAACATGAACGTCGGCTCTTCCCCCGTCACGGCGACGGTGGTGGCCCCGATCACGAGCCCGCTCACGGACCAGCTCGTGTTCGAGACCGACGCGCGGCTGCGCGACTACAACATTCAAATGGTGGCCTTCCGCGGCCCTGCCGCTCCCGGGGGCGGAGAAATGTGGTTCTGCTTCACTCCGACCGGGCGCGCGTACATCGGCGCAAACGCGGGCGCGCTCGCGGCCGCCCCCGCCCTCATCACCCCCGTTATGGTCGACATCGCGCGCATCGAAGGCGCTGCGCGCGTCGGCCTTACGCGGAGCGTCGTCATCACCCCCGGCAGCGCACCGCGCATCTTTTCGTCGCAGCTATGATCCCCTCATTCCCCCACGGTACACGCATGACCCGACGGCGCTCACGTGGCTACACCGCCATCGAGGTCCTCGTCGCACTCACCCTCTTTGCCGTCGGGACCGCCAGCGTTCTAAGCCTCCAACGCGCAGCGATCGTCGGCGCCTCGGATGCACGTCGCACCGACGTGGCGACCGCGGTCGGAGCCGAGTGGCTCGAGCGACTCCGCCAGGATTCCCTCGCATGGACGCTTCCGAGCGCGTCGAACCCGACGGGCGCGTCGAACCTCACGACGGCGACGAAAATACTCGGCGCGAACGCGATTCCTGTCGGTCCCACCGGCACCTCGGACGCGGGCGCAGATACGCCGTGGATCACCGCCGGGCTCCCCGGCGACGTCGCGACCCTGCTCGACCGCGGCTCGCCTGCCTACGACATCGTGGGGCGTCCCCTCATCACTCCCGCCGAGGTCACCAACGACGGCGCGTTCTGTGTCCAGTATCGCCTCCAGTGGATCATCCCGGATTCGCTCATTCGGGCGGAGGTTCGTGTGCATTATCTCGTCTCCGGCGGTCGCATTCCCTGCGCCGGCGGCACCGGGGATCCGAGCGTCCCAGCAGGATTTCCCAACGGTTTCCGTTCGGTGCACCTCACGACCACGTTGAGGCAGAACCCATCATGAGACGCTGGCCTCTCCTCCGTAGCGCGCGCGTTGGAGCGCGCGGCTTCACCCTCATCGAGCTCCTGGTCTCGATGGTCGCAGGGCTCGTGGTCGCGCTCGCGGTCGTGACGCTGTCGAAGAACGTCGCGAACCAGTTCTACGAGGAGGTCCGCGCGAGCTCCGCCGAGACGAGCGTTCGCCTCGCGTCCCAGCGACTTCGCGCCGACATTTCTCGCGCGGGCCTGATGACCACGGGCAACATCGTCGCCGACCCGCGCACCGCCCACGCGCCGGGCGGAAACGGCGCAAAGGGTGACGCCGAGCTCCAGCACCTCACCGGTGTTCGCATCATCACGCGCGGGAGCATGACCCCCGACAACCGCTTCGGAATGGCGAACGCACCGGCTCCGCCAGGCACCTTCGTCGCCCAAGCCAACGCGCAAGCGCCCGTGCTCACGCCCGATGCGCTCGCCATCTACGGCAACCTGACCAGCGGCGACGAGTACTTCGGGAGCCTCGATCCCAGCGCGACGGGCGGCTGCGGCGGGCGCGCGATTCGTTTGAACGCCGACGATCCTTCGCTCCTTCGCATCATCAACACCCCCGCTGGCGCGCCCGTGCCGCCGGCGCAGGCCCTCTCGGCCCTCACCCAGATCTTCGCGCCGGTGGGCGGCCAACGGTTTTACGCACGCGTCACCGACACCAAGGGTTTTTACCACTACGCCACCACCTGCGACGTGCCCGTGGCGATCAACGCAGGCACCGCGTTCGTCTTTCTCCGCAACACGAACGCCACGCTCACCTCGCTCGAGACCGGGTCGCAGTTCGGAGGGGTCGACGGCTTCGAGACGATCAGCATCTCTCCGGTACAAGGCGCTTACTGGTTCATCGGCAAGGTCACCGGCGGCGATCACGCAGCGGCGTCGCCGCTCACCGAAAACGCCTCGAATCCGTTCCTTTCTACCCACAAGTACGACCTTTACCGGGCGTGGATTTCGGCGAGCGGCGGAGTGCTCGTGAACGACGCCGAGGTGGTGGCCGAGTTCGCCGTCGACCTGAAGCTCGGCTTCACGGTGGACGATCCGACCCAGCCCGAGACCACGAACGCTAAATCCCGAGTGTTCGGCTTCGACGCCACCGCCTCGGATCGCGACCCTTGGGCCAACCGCGACATCACGACGCTCAGCCCGGTCATGCCAGGTCGCGGCTCCGCTGGCCCGCATCGCATTCGGTCCGTGCGGTATCGCCTCAGCACCCGCACGGCCGCTCCCGATCGCGACCAAGCGCTCCCGCCGCCTACGGGAAGCGACTTCATGTACCGCTACCGCCTCCAAGGAACCAACCGCTACGCGCGTGTGCGCGTGACGCAGGGCGAGGTTGCGCTCGTGAACCAAGCGAGGATGACCTACTGATGAAGCCCCTCTTCCCCCATCGTCCCTCCGTCGCGAGTGGGTGCTCCCGACCGCGGGTCATCGCTCACGCGCTACGCCGACGCAGGTCGCGAGGTGCGGTCGTGTTCATCGTCGCGATGACCCTCGCGCTCCTCGCCCTCATGGGCGTGTATGCGGTGAGCGGCGCGGCTTCGGAGGTTCGCTCGAGCGGCTACGTGCGCCAGGCGACCCAAGCGCACTACTTGTCGGAATACGCGATGGGAGCGACGGCGAACCACGTCAACTCGACGAACGCCGACTTCATCGTCAACTCGCGCCTCCTCGCGGCAGCGACGAGCCCGTTCCCTCCCACGGCCGATTGTGTCTCCGTGCCGACCTACGCCACCCCCTCCGCCGTGGCGCGGGCGTGTGTCCGGTTTACGCAGCAAGACCTCGAGGCCCAGTACGCGGGGCGCCCCATCCTTACGACGGGCAGCC
>JAAFHV010000353.1 GCA_013297655.1 Myxococcales bacterium
GCTCTCCCGATCTGCAATGGCGGGCAAGTGCCTACGAGCTCCCAGATGAGCGCCCTCCGCTGGCTCGAGGCGGGAGCGACGGGCAGCTTCGGCACGGTGGTCGAGCCCTGCGCGTATGCCCAAAAGTTCCCTGTCGCGTCCGTGCTCGTCAACCATTATTTCCGCGGCGAGACACTCATCGAGGCCTATTGGAAATCCGTGCGTTGGCCGGGCGAGGGCCTGTTCATCGGCGATCCGCTCGCGCGCCCCTACGGCACCCGCGCACGCGTCGAAGGCGAGCGCGTGAAGATCACGACCACTGCGTTGAAGGTCGGGCCTTACCGCGTAGAGGCAGCCCCCAGCGCGAGCGGGCCTTGGTCCACCGTCGAGAGCGGGTCCCTGCCCCACCGTCAACGGGTCGACATCGACGTGGCGCGAAGGGCCGCGTTTTACCGATTGGCGCAGTAGTCACCGTCGCTCGTACGCCTCGAGACGCGGGCACGGTCAGCAGCCCGAAGGCCCTTTGCACATCGGCGGCCAGTGTTTGTCGGCGCAGTCGGGGGCGACGCAGCGGCAGTTTTTGGCCGCCGCGCCGGTGAGGCCAAACTCGAAGTGCCACATCTCGTAGTTCAAACGCACCGCCCCCACGGCGGGGTTCGTCATGATCTCGTCGAGCCGGCGCGAGAGATCGCGGTTCTTCGGATCTTTGGTGTCGGCGCGGCACACGGTCAGATCGTCGTAGTCCGGGTCGTGCTCGGGGCCGCTCACCTTGGCGATCTTGACGTCGCACGCGTTGCCGCGCGTGTGCTGGCCAGGGCCGGGCCAAGAGAGGCCCTTGGTCTCCTTCGGCTCGAGGTAGTCCTCGGCGTCGGCGAGCTCGCGCCGTTTTGTCGCCTCTTCGGCGGCGTTCTGCGGCGTTCGGTCCTTCCACTTGTTCTGGAGATGATTGCCTTTCAGCACGAAACCACACACACGCGTCGAGTTCTTCTCCGTCGAGCGGTAGCAGTTATCGACCATCACGACGTGGCCTGGCGGAAGCGCGCCGGGGTGCGACTGGATGTAGGCATCTGCCTTTCGGAAGCTGTCGATCACCGCCGCGCTCGCGAGCACCCCGGGCTCCGCTTTTACGTACGTGAGGGCCGGAAGCGGGGCGAGCGCCGATCGCGGCGGATCACCCGCGCTCGTGAGCAAGCTCGCCGGAAAGCGGCATGTCGCGGGCCCCCATTGCTTCGGATCGAACGTGCAATTGTCGACGCAGAACTTCCGGCACGTCTCCTTGCTGGAGCAGAACGGCCCACTCGAGACGCTCGACGGAGCAGACGGAGCGGACGGCCCGGCCGAGGGCGGCGGAGCGGGAGCCGAAGCCGGCGCGAGCTTGAGCGCGCTCGTGTCGTCGCAGCGGATGTATCCCTTGTTGCCGAGGTATTCGACCGCACAGAACGCGCCCGCCGAACCGAACGAACCTTGCACCGCGACCACCTTCACGCGCGTGGGCGGCTGCAGATAATTGCGATTCGCGAGCACGGGAGCCGCGCTCAGCCCCGGCCCCACACGAAAGCCGAGCGGCTTCGTGAGCTCCATCTCCACCGGGAACCGAGTCGGCAGCCGAAACTGAGCGGTCGCGTCGGTCGGCGCGATCGACGCCGTGAGCCCGGCACCGGCGAGGACGAGAGCAGCGATACGGCGCGGGAGAGAGGTTCGCATCTCCCACCGAGGAGCAACCCGCGCGCCAGCGTAATGGGGCCCATTTCTAGCCTATTTGGCTGCTCGGCCCATGGGCGCGCCCGCTCGCGCCCGCCCCTCGCCCGCGCGACGAAGCCCGCCGCCACCGCCGCCACCTCAAGGCGCGGTCGGCTTTTGGCCTTTCAACATGGGCACGATCACGTGCTCCGAGAGGCTGCGCGAGAACTTCATCGAGCCCGGCTCGGAGAGGTGATCGCCGTCCGCGAAGTCGCTATTTTGAAGGCCCGGGAAGTCGTTGAAGTTGATGAACTCGGTGTCGTGCAGCTTCGCCTGCTCGGTGAGGTACGCGACGTACTCGGGATAGTAGCTCGGCGGCACGTGGTTCCGATCGAGCTGCCTCGCTTGCGCGGTGCCGATGATCGCCACCTTCACCCCCGCCGACTCGAGCCAGCCCATCGCCTTCTGAAAGTACCTGTCGGTCGCGCCACGATCGAAGTGCATCGGAGGGAAAAAATAGGGCGCGTAGCCACCCGCGCGACCGGTCGCGCGCGCGTTCTGGGTGCCCGGATCGACCATCCAACCGAAGCTGACCCAGCCGAGGGAGCCCGCGTTGCCGCGCCAGCTCGGGGGCGGCTGGTTCTTCAGCACCTGGTTGAGCACGTGGCTGCGCGAGCCATAACTTTGAAAGAGGCCTATCGTCAGGTCGGTGAACGCCTCGTCCGGATCGGTGGCCGACGACATGAGCCCCCACACGTGGCGCATCCGCACGGAGGTGACCCACCGCGGCGACGAAGGCAGGCTCGTGGCGGGGCAGCACATCCACTCGATCGGGCTCATCGCGAACACGAAGAGGGTGGGCCGCTTGAGCTGCTTTCGCAGCACGTCGTCGGCGGTGAGCACGTAACCGGGCACGTCCCCGGAGGGGATACCCATGTTGTACACGGTGATGGGCTTCCCCATCGCGGTGGAGGCCAAGTCGGAGAGCAGCGGCGCGTTCGCCCCGTGGTAGATGCGCGAGCTGCCGACGATGACCACGTCGGCGCCGCCGCGTTTGGTGTAGTCGGCCATCTTGACGGGATAGGTCTCCGTCACGAACACCGCCGCCGGCAAGGTCGACCGCCGATAGGCCACTTCGCCCGCGCCGAGGGCGAGCACCAGCACCGCGAGCGAGATCAAAAAGCGCGCCGGATCCTTCTTCGGATCATCGGGAACTTCGGCGACCGCGACCGCCGCTTTGCCCGCTTTGTCCTTCGATTTCCCTGCCTTTTCGGCCGCCTTCGGCGCGACATCTTCCGTCGCCTCGGCGGCGGGTTTCGGGCCTTCGCCCTCGTTCGCTTTCGCGTCGTCTTGGTCGGTGTCGTCTTGGTCGGTGTCGGCTTTGGCGGCGACGGGCGCCGGTGACGACGGAGGACTCGCGTCGGACGTCGCCGCTTCTTTGGATTCGCTCGGTTCGACCGCTTGCCCCGGAGCGCTCGGTGATGGGGGTGCGGATTTGGCCTCCGCGACCTCGTTCGGCGCTGCCGGCTCTGGCGCGGGCTTCACCGGATCGGTGGCATTCGGCGGCTCCGTTGGCGGAGTGGCTTCGGAGGGCGCAGCAGCGCGATCGGCTTCCTTCGGAGCGGGCTCCCCGGGATCTACGGCTTCGTCTCGCTTGGGATCGTCGGTCATGGGGTGCTCAGAAGTTGAAGTAGATGAAGAGCGGCGAGCTCGTCGCGAAGAAGAAGCACACGTAGGCGATGGCGGCCCATACGAGCCCACGCGCCGGCGCGGGCAGCTTCTCGTGGAGCTTGAGGCCGAGCTTGGGCACGCCGAAAATGTGCATCACGACGAGCACGCCGAGCAGCACGACCACGGTCTTCACGTCGTCGGGCAAGGTTTGGAACTTCGGTATCGGCCCTTTGGCCTTCACCATCGCCTCCAGCACCACGCGCGCCTTCTCGAACGTCTCCGCGCGGAAGAACACCCAGCCCACCATCACCTGCAGCAGCGTCACCGCGGTCGCCACCACGCGGTACGGGATCGACTTCCGCAGCGCGACCATCGCGGGCTTCTTTTTGGCTGCGTCGTCGTAGAGCTTGTGAATCGCGAGGAGCGCGCCGTGGTAGGCGCCCCACGCCACGAACGTCCATCGCGCGCCGTGCCAGAGCCCGCCGATGAGCATCGTCAAAAAGAGGTTACGGTACGTGGCCCACTTGCCGTGGCGATTGCCCCCGAGCGATATGTAGAGATAGTCGCGAAGCCAGCGCGAGAGCGTCATGTGCCAACGGCGCCAGAACTCGGCGATGCTCCCGCTCGCGTAGGGGTAGTCGAAGTTCTCCGGCAGATCGTAGCCGAGCATGCTGGAGCAGCCGCGCGCGATGTCGGTGTAGCCGGAGAAGTCGCAGAAGATCTGGCCGGTATAGGCAAGTACACCGAGCCAAAGGAATGTGCCCGTCTGCTTCTCCGGCTCCTTGAAGACCACGTTCGCGAAGGTGCCGAGGTTGTCGGCGATCACGATCTTCTTCATGAGCCCGAAGAGGGCCACGAACATGCCGTTCGAGGCCTTCTCGGAGTCGAACGTTTGTTCCTTCGCGAGCTCGGGAAGGAGCTCGTCGGCGCGCACGATGGGCCCCGCGACGAGGTGCGGGAAGTACGCGATGTAGAGGAAAAACTCGGGCAGGCTCTTCGCCTCCGGGCCCCCACGATAGAGATCGATCACGTAGCTCAGCATCTCGAACGTGAAGAACGAAATGCCGAGTGGCAGCGCGAGCTCGAGCTTGGTCTTCGAGCCGGCCGTCGCGAGGACGAAGTTCGTGTACTTGAAGAACACGAGCGGCACGAGGAGCAGCACCACCGTGATGGCGAGCGCGCGCTTCTTCTTTTGCGCGTCTGGCGCCGACCGAATCTTCCCCGCCGCGAAGTACGTGAAGAGCGTCATCCCCGCGATGAGGGCGCCGTACTTCAGCCCCCACGAGAGATAAAACGCGTAGCTCGCGACGAGCAGCAGCTTCGCCGTGTGCTTGCGCGGCAAAGTCCACCGCAGCACGAAGACCGCGGCGAAGAAGTACAAGAACAAGAACCCGTTGAAGAGCATCCGGTTCGGTGCACTCTACCCGGGTCTACGGCGCCACGACACGACGAAGGCGCAGCTCGCCGATCGCCCGGCCGCGTGCACGCGCGCACACCCACGGGCGCGGGTCTTGGGTGGCGCTCGTCGTTCTGGGGCGCGTTCGTGCTCACCGTGAAGACGAGCTGCGCGATGCGCCCGCTGCTCGCGTTTGGGCACGGGCGCGGGTGGACAAGGCAAAGGGCACCTGGACGTTCGTCTGTCCACCGGTGCCCCTTCGCTCGCCGCAGCGCGCGGTTACTTCTTCTTCTCGTCCGCGCTCTGGTGCGTGTTGTCGTACTCGATGCCCTTCTTCACGTTCTCGATCGCGTCGTTCACGTTCTGGAGCGCCTTCACGCGGAAGCCGCCCTTGTCCGTCGTCGCGGTTTGCAGGTTGGTCTTCGCGACGCCGAGGGAGGCGAGGGCCGCCACCATCTTGGGCTGCTCGCCCGCGCTCGCGGGCTTGGTGGTCTCGTAGAGGGCGCCGACCGCGAGACAACCCGTGAGAACGAACGTCGAGATCTTCCAGTAGTTCATGTGAGCTCCTTGTTGCCGACCCCTTCGCACGATCCGTTCCGCCGGCGGCGGGCGCTTCCTGTGCGCGAGGTCGATCGTGCTTCGACGAACTGCCCTCGCGACGATTCATGCCTCGACCGGGGTAAGCGCGCGCACGGGCACCGTCAATTTGTTGTAGGGATCACCCAGATCAGCGAAAATTACAGGCAAATTCGGCGGCACGGCCATTGCCAAGGGACACACATGAAGCTTTCGCAAACCTTTGTCGGCTGGTCGGCGCTCGCCCTCGTCGGCCTCGCCTCGTGCTCCTCCGCGGAGTCCACGGTGGACGCCGGATCGTCCACCCCCACGCTCGAGGTTCCGGGCACCGCCTCGGTCGATCAAGGCCGCAGCATCAAGATCGCGGTGAAGACCACCGGCGAAGCGGGCCCCCTCAAGATCGAGCCGAGCGCTGGGCTCACCGCGTGGCTGCACGACAACGAGCTCTCCGTCACTGCCGGTTACGACGCGCCGGCCGAGGGCACAGTGACGGTGACGACGGCGAAGGGTGAAGCGAAGGCCACCGTGAAGCTCGCCGTACGCCTCCTCGATTGGAAGGAGCGCCCGATCTGGAAAGACGCGGATGGCCCGGTCGCGCGGGAGCACGGCTCGTTCTTCGTCGACGACGACAAGCGCCTCGCGTACATGCTCCACGGCAGCGGGTACGCGCCCTACGGCGAGCCGGTGAACGACGCCTTCGTGTTCGACATCGCGACCCGCAAGTGGGCCCCCTGGACCCCCACCGGCGACGTGCCCGAGGCCGCCGGATCACGCCGCGTCGCGCGCGCAGCCGCCGGCGGAAACGTGTATTACGCCTATGCCGGATACCTGAAGGAGAACAAGGACGACGCGAGCCTCTACCGCGTCGATCTCGGCAACCCGCAAAAGACCTTCACGAAGCTCACCTACGCGAACGAGGCCCCGATCGGGCGCTCCCTCCACGCGTTCGCCTTCGACCCCCAAGGCTCCCGGTTCGCGGTGTTCGGCGGCTTTTCGTATACCGCTTCCGGCGTGCAGAGCGACACCTGGATTGGCACTCTCGCGGGCGACACCGTCACCTGGAAGAAGCTCGCGACCCCCACCCAGCCGAGCGCGCGTTATGGATCGTTCACCGCGTTCGATCCCAAGACGCGCAAGTTCGTCGTGTGGAGCGGAGCGCAAAAGGGCAAAGGGAGCGATCCTGTGAACGCAGCGCAAGACGCGTGGGTGCTCGACCTCTCCCTCGAGACGCCGATCTGGTCCGAGCTCCCCCTCGGCGATTCCCCTCCTCCCGGTCGGCGCAACGGCTGCGGCACCTTCGAACCGGAGAGCCAGCGCCTCTTCGTATTCGGCGGAACCAAAGACGCCAAGGCGAGCGAGAAGGGCCTCTGGGCGCTCGATCTCTCGGCAAAAGAGCCACGATTCTCGCTCATCGAGCGCGCCGCGCAGCCCCCCCTCCGCTCTTCGGGCTTCGGCTTCGTAGATGCGAAGACCCACGACGTGATTTGCGGCTTCGGCAACGACGACAAGCTCTATCAAGACTTGCCCGTCCTCGGTTACGCGCCGTAATCGGCTATTGGGTGCCGCCGTGAAAGCTCCTCACCGCCGCGACCAAACGCGCCGCGGTGAGGGGACGAGCGAGCAGCCGCTTCGATTCGAGGCGGGCGCGGTTCTCCGGCGCGCCCGCCTCGCCCGACGCGACGCTCGCGACGGAGGTCACGAGCACCGTTTTGCTCATGAGCCCGGGGAAACGATCCCAAAGCTCGCGGTACGCCGGCCGGTCGTCGTGACGAAGCGCGGAGTCGCAGAGCAGCGCTTGATACGTATCCGCGCGAAGCCTCGCGTCGGCCTCCGCGAAGCTCGTGACGATCGTGATGTCGAGAGAGGAGCCCGCCCCCTGCTTCGCGTCGATCGCTTCGAGCGTGGGATCGAGGACGAGCACCTTGGGAACCGTCGCGCGACTCGACGAAGCTCGAGGCAGAGGCGCTAAAGACGCAACGCGCGCTTCGTCGCTCAATGGGGCCTCGGTCGAGGGCGCGTTCTCGCGGTGCGAACGCAGGAACGAATCCGCCGGAGAAGCGTACTGCCCTGGCGATAGAGCAGAGAGCAGCGCTTCGCCTGCACGCGGGTCTGGTGGGTCGACCATGGGCACGCTGATTCGGCGACCGAACCGTAGGGCGAGCACGCTCGCGTCGAGAGGCGCGGCGAGGACATGCCAAAGGCGATTCTTTGCCATGAGCGCACGCTCGGCGCGCGCCACCCGCTCGGGCGGCGCGATGACCACGAGGGGTAAAATGCCCATCGCGTCGAAGTCCAAGAGGCGCGAAAGCATCCCTCCTTCGCCCAGCGCGAAGCTGTCGGACACGACGACTCTGTCGTAGCGCCAGCACCGCATCAGCGCGACAGCGGTCTCGCGAACGGGGCACACCACAATCCGGTCCGGCCATGGAAAAGCGAGCCGCGCCGCCCGCTCGGTGACCGGATCGTCGTCGATGACGAGCACGTGGTGTGTCACACGCGAAGGCGGGGTATTCGGAGCGGCGCGCCATCGACGAGCGGGGTAAACCTCGGCCAACACCTCCGGCACGAAGTCGGCCCGCGCACGCTCTCGCGCCGCGTCGCGCGCCGCCGCGGACACCGCAAGCAACCGATGGCGCCCGAGCGGCGGCAAAAGCGAGACGAGGTCCACGTCGGCGC
>JAAFHV010000354.1 GCA_013297655.1 Myxococcales bacterium
CGCGACAGGGAACTTTTGGGCATACGCGCAGGGCTCGACCACCGTGCCGAAGCTGCCCGTCGCTCCCGCCTCGAGCCAGCGGAGGGCGCTCATCTGGGAGCTCGTAGGCACTTGCCCGCCATTGCTCGTGAGGTGATCGGCCACCGCGCCGGGCACGAACGTGTTCGTATCGACGCCGACGGGGTTCGCCGCGCCCGTGAGATAGAAGAGAACGTCGGTCGCGTTCTGCACCCAATTTGCCGCGAAATTTCCGATCGCGGGGGCGTCGATGTAGTTGAACGCGAGGCTCGCGGGTTTGTTCCACGCCGTCGCGACGGCCGAAAAGTCGGGGGAGCGAGGGTTGCTCCGCGTCGCGTCGGTGGTGCGGACGAGGTACCCGCGACTCAGCGGGAACGTACCGTTCGCGAGGGCCCCTCGTTGCGCGAGAGCGGTGGCGAAGGTGTCGTCCGTGGCGGCGATCATCATCGCCGGGCGAATGCCGAGGTCGGCTTGCGGGGCGAGGCTCGCGGAGTCGAAATAGGCAGAAGTGGGGGTGACCACGCAGCCGCCGTTGTTGTGCCACTGCGGCCCGTAGCCGAACGTGATCGCGCTCGTGATCGACATGCCGACCACCTTCGACGGGTAAAGCCACGTGACGCCATAGGCCTGCACGTTCGCCGGTGTCGCCGCGTCGATGGCCGCTTTCCACGTCGCGAACGCGGCGGCGGGGATCGTGGGGGTGGCTGCGTAGTCTGCGCCCAAGCGCAGGTCGATTCGGGTCGGAGGCGCCGCGGCGTGGGCCGTCATGTAAATGTTCGCCACCGAGACCGAGTGCGGATCATCGAGGTTCACGAGGAGGCCGAGCTGCGACGGCGCGATACCCTCGCGCGCGACGACCACCTCGCTGACCGCGGGGATCGCTGCGTCGACCTCGGTGGGACCTGCGTCGATGGGCGTGCTCGCGTCGACCGTGGGCGCCGCGTCGCGTGGACTCGGAGCCTTCGCGTCCACCGCGCTGCCATCGGCCTCCGGCGCGCTCGCATCTGGCATATCTGGGGCCGGATCGACGCCGACGACGGTTCCGCACGCGAGGAGACCGGCGAGGCCGGAGCCGAGAACCAAGATAAGGGGTATGCGCATCGCGACAAGGGTAGTCCATGCGGGAACCGAGGCAAACGGCACCCGTTGCGATCCCTTCGCGGTGGCGACGGCGTCGCGCGGGCGAGGGCGGCTCATGGGGAGTGCCGCGTCCGCGCACAAACGCAGAACGCCGCGCCGCAAGCGCACGACCGAGCCTCGATACCGTCGGAGGGAATACCCCTCGAAGGATTCATGTGCGAGGAGCCCGCGGCGGGATTATCGTGGCCTCGATGACGACGAATGCGCCGATGAACGAGCCGGTACCGACACTGTACGAGTGGATGGGAGGTGCCGAAGCGCTCGACCGCCTGGTGGCGCGCTTCTATTCGCGCGTCGCAGAAGATGCCACTCTCGCGCCGGTGTTCGCGCGCATGTCGCCCGCCCACGCGAAGCACGTGAGCGCGTTCCTCGCCGAGGTCTTCGGCGGGCCGACCACCTACAGCGCCGAGCTCGGTGGGCACCCCCACATGATTCGTAAGCACCTCGGGCGGAGCCTCACCGAGGTGCAGCGGAAGCGGTGGGTCGATTTGCTGCTCTCGTGCGCCGACGAGCTCGGCGTGCCCGCCGATCCGGAGTTTCGCTCTGCGCTGGTGGGGTATCTGGAGTGGGGCTCACGGCTCGCGGTCATGAACTCGCAGCCGGGCGTCGACGCGACCGAAGAAGCGCCGATGCCGCGCTGGGGTTGGGGCGAAGTGAAGGGGCCCTACCGCGGGTGATGGCTCACCCGCGACGGCGCCGCGGTGCTCTAATTCGGTGTCGCGCGAGGCGGCAGTGTGGTGCCGTGGCCCATCACTCGGCCTTGGGCTTCTTCTTTTTCTTGGACGTGGGCGCGGGCTCGTTGTCGTCCTTCGGGGCGGCTTCTGCCTTCGCGGCGGGCTTCTTTTTGGCCGCAGGCTCGTCGGCTTCGTCGGCTTCGTCGTCCGTGCCCTTTTTCGGAGCGGGCTTCGACTTGGGAGCCGGGGCGGGCTCGTCCTTCTTGCGGGTAAAATAGAGAAGCGCGCCGCCGCCGATGAGGATCGCCGCGACCGCGCCGAGCACGATCTTGTCGCCGGCGTCTTCCTTGCCGGACTTCGAGTCGGCACCGCCGCTGTCGGCGCCGCCGCCCTCGGCCTTCGGTTTGCGACCGGCGGCGAGAGGCTCGCCCACGATGGTCGCCGTCTTCACGTAGTCGAGGTTGGGCCACTTGGAGCGGAGATAGGCGTTGCCCTCTGCCTGAATCTCGCCCTGCTTGTCGGTCACCGTCTCGCCGTAGTCGCCGAAGAGCTTGTCGGCGATCTCCATGCCCTCGGCCACTTTGCAGAGCGGCGCGAAGCCCATCGCGTCGAGGTTGGTGTTGTCTTTGTAGTTCACGAAGAGCTGCGTCGACCGTGTGTCGGGGCGGCCCGCCATCGCGTAGGTGAGCATGCCGCGCTTGTTCGATTGTTTCGGCGGGTCGGGGGGGAGGTTCGCGTCGCTCCACACCGCGCTCACCTTCGGATCGCCGTGAATGCCCCACTGCACCACGAAGCTATGAACGACACGAAAGAACGCGACGTCGTCGAAGAAGCCGATCTTCACCAGGTTGTAGAAACGATCGACGCCGTTCGGCGCCCACTCGCGCGTGCACTCGAAGACGATGTTGCCCTTCGTGGTCTCGAACTTGGCGCGGAACGAATCGGGCGCCTTCTCCTTCGCCTTGGAGGGGTCGAGCATCGCCGGGTGATCCGACTGCGGAAACGCATGAGCGCTGCCGCCCCACGCCATGAGAGTGGCCGCAAAAAACCAGGGGAGCGCGCGCTTCATGCTCCTGGAAATCGCACGTTTTTGCGCGCGAGGAAAGAGGGCGATCGCGCCACGCTCCGCGCGCGGAGCGACGCCCTCGGTGGTCTCCCCGCGTCCACGATGAATGCATGATGCATTGGATGCCTCGGCCGTGCGCGTCGGCATTGGCCGAATCGGATCGAAACGAGGCCGCGGTGGGCGCGCGGGACGAGCGTGTTCGCGGCATGTTCCGGCTCGTCGTCGCGAACGAAGCGACACGAAGGAGAAACCGACATGCGCCCTCTTCATGCCCTCGTTTGCTGCTCGATCCTCGCCACCACCGCTTGCGCCGCCGACACCGACGAGGCGACCTCGGACTCCCTCGAGAGCCCGCTCGCGAGCAAGAAGAGCCCTGGCCTCGACGTGGAGGCGAGCGTGGCGTCGCGGTCCGTGGGCACTCCCACCTATGGTTACGATCCGCGCGGCCTGTTCCTCACCGTGCGCACCTCCGTGGAGGACAGCGTCGTCCGTGAGAAGCGCCCCGCGTTCGACGGCCTCGAGCGCGCCTTTGCCCTCGTCACGGTGGTGGAGAACGGGCAGTCACGCACCGTGCGCCTCGAGCTGCCGTATGCCCACACGAGGCGCGCGGGCTACTACGGGCAACGCGTGATTGACGTCTACGAAGCGACCGTGCGCCTCGACGCCCTCGCGGTGGAGCGTGGCGTGGCGGTTGGGCTCGACACCAACGTGGGCACCGTGTGGGCGCAGGATCCGGGCGACGACTTCGTGATCACGAAGTGATTCGTGGCGTCGGGCCACCGGTCCGAGCTGCGCTCGTCTCGTTGGTACGGTTGCTTCGCTTCGGGCCAATCGAAAGAAATGGCTACGAGACTCGAATCCAATAGTAGCGCTTGGGGGCCTTTTGAGGATCGAGCGACCTCGTCTCGCGCAGCTCGCCTCCGTTCGCCTCGATGACGCGGATGGAGGCCGCGTTGGTGTCGTTGCACGTGAGGAGCACCTCGGTGAGGCCGAGCGTGCGGGCGACCGGCAATGCTTGCCGTAACATCTCGGTCGCGACTCCGCGGCCGCGGAACGAGGGCACGGTGTCGTAGCCGATGTGGCCTCCCTCGGTGCGGAGCGCGTCGTCGAGCCGGTGGTGAATGGCGATTCGCCCCACGAGCTGGTCGTCGGCGATGGCCCATAGTTGCGTCTTGGGGACTTGCGTCGCGCGGGTCGCCTCCGCGAGCTTCCTCGCCACGAACGCGGCGAAGTCTTCCTCGATGTTCGCGTAATCGGGTCCGAAGTACCAGGAGAGGCCCTCGTCGCGAAACTCTCGGAGCGCGCGCAAGAAGGTCTCGCGATAGGTCTCGGCGGGGCGAACCAGGTGGATCCTCACCCGCGCAGGTTACCATCTCCCTACGACGGGGCCGCGCCACGAACGGTGAGGCGGCTAAGGGCGCGCGCCAGAGCGACGTGATGACCTTCGAGGTAATGGTCCCCCGGACGCGCGAGCACCAAGCTCTCGACCGTGCTCGGCCCTTTTGGGGAGCCACACGGAGGCAGCAATGGCAGCGTTTCGGATCGTTCTCGTGGTGATGTTCGTGAGCATTTTGGCGTATTCCGGCGTCGTGATCGCCAACGACGGGTGGAGCTTCGTCCCGACGTTCCTCGGCGACATCGCGCGCCTGAAATGGCCTGGCCAATTCAACCTCGACTTCATGTTCCTCCTCGTGTTCTCGAGCACCTGGCTCGCGTGGAGGCACCACTTTTCGCTCGCGGGGATCGGCCTCGGGTTGCTCGGCGTGATGACCGGCACCGCGCTCCTCGCGCCCTACGTGCTTATCGCCACCCTCCGCGCGAAGGGGGACATGCGCGTGGTCCTCTTGGGCGAGCGTCGCGCGGCGGCATAGCGCGTTGGCGCGCACGGGACCCCACGAATGGCGAACGACGTGGCCACACGCGCGCCTGCGCCGGCGCCGTGTGATTGCAGGCCATGCGTCAGTTGACGCGAAACGACGAGGCGTATTGCGCTTGGCTAAATACGTTCACGGTGGCTCCGCTCGCCGTTTTGCTCGTCTGTGGCGCGACGTTCGTGCTGAGTGAGTACGTCCCCGACGTGCCCGGTGCGCTCCAGTCGAGGCCCTCGAAGAGCGCCGTGTCGATCGTGGTGGCGCGCACGCCGGCGGACGATCGGCAGTCGACGTAGTGCGCCGCTATGCTGGTACCGGGGATGCGCTCGGAGTCCGAGACGCGCCAATAACTCGGGCCCTCCACGTCTTGTGAAAACGCGAGGGAATACGGATTTCCCCTCGTGAAGGCGAGCGGCGTCGCGGCGGCGACGAGATCGAGGCGCTTCGTCGTGGCTTTGAACGTCCTTCCGCCGATCTCCGGCGCCGCCGCGTCGAAGGTGAGCGTGATCTCCGTGCCCGCGGGCAGCACGCCCATCTCGGCGTCGTAAAAGTTCGCGCCGTTGACGACGAGCGGGACGGCTGCTCTTCCCGTCGCCTGCGCGAAGCCGACAGTCGCGCCCACGGCGGTGCGGCCCAAATCGGGCTCGGGCACCCACGTGCGCTGGACACGATCGACACACCCGTCTGGCCCTTGCGACGCATCGGTCGTGAGCGATAGCGGCGTCTTGAAGAAATGGACCGAGACGTTCACCCCGTCTTGGAGCTGACCCGATACAGGCCAGCCGCGGCTCTCCGACACCACACGAACGTCGATGCGCGGGAACGCTGTCGTCACGATAGGCGCCTTCGGGGCCGCGTCGGCCGGAGCCGAGTCCGCCGAACCGGATGGCGCGGGGGCCGTGACGGAGGGGGCGCCTCCGTCGGCGTTCGCGTTTGCGTCCGCGGCAAGCTCGTCGCTGCCGAGGTTTATCGCGGGTGAACAACCAGCAGCGAGGGCTGCCAAAACGAGGAACGGGAGGAAGGGTCGCATCATGGTTTCTAGGTGCGCGAGCCCGTGCGTTTTGATCTCCCTTTCTGCGTCGCAGCCGGATCCGCTTCATTTTCAGCTAAATCGAGGGGCACGTGCCAACGTTCTCGACGCGATGAACGCTTTGCCTCGTGGGCGCACCTTTGGGCCCCATGGTTTGCAGACTGTCTTCGTTCGCCTTCGCAGCGACGGTTGTCTTGATTGCGTCTCATGCGGCAGCGGCTCCCACGACGGAGAATGTTCGACTGCATTATACGAGCCCCGTCGCCTGCCCGAACGAGGCCGAGCTACGCGCGCGTGTGAGCTCCCTCACCGCGAAGGTCTCGTTCGTCTCCAAGGACAATCGAGCGCCAGACGCGGCCTCGCTCGATATCGCCATTGCCGAGTCCGAGGGTCGCTACGTGGGCAACCTCTCGTTCCACCGCGCGAGGACGGACGAGGCCACCGAGCGGCATGTCGCGTCGGGGTCGTGCGAGCACGTCGCCCAAGCACTCGCGCTCATCGCCGCGCTCGCGATAGACCCCGAAGCCGGTACTGAAGCGGCGGCAGTTACGTCGGTCGTGCCTGCCGCGCCACCTCCGGTGGCAGACCGCGTCGTGGCGCCCGCGCCATCGCCTGCCGCGCGAATTCCGGCCATTTCGTCCGTGGATCGCGATCGCGCGACGAGCCAGGCGCGCTACCAGTCCGATGTCGCGGTGGGCGCGTCCCTCGCGACGGCGCAGGCCCCGTCTGCCCTCTTGGGCGTTCGCCTCGGCTACGCGCGCACGCGAACGACCGACGCCGTGCTGCGACCGGATGTGGCCGTGATGCTCGACCTCGCGTCGTCCGGCATGACCGAGGCGGACACCACGCAAGGTCGGTTTCTCCTCATCGCGTTGTCTGCACGGTCGTGCCCGATCGCGCTTCGCCCGGACACCCGCGCGCTCGAGGTCGGGCTCTGTGCACGCGCGCGCCTCGGCACCGTCCGCGCGAGCGGTCGCGAGCTGGACCGACCCGAGTCGCGCGGCGTTTTCTGGGCGGAGGGCATCCTGGAAGGGCGTCTCCGCGCGGGGGCGCCGTCGCATAAAGGGTTGTTCGCGGAGGTGTCGGTCGGCCTCGCCGTGCACGCGACGCGACCCTCGTATTACCGTGAGGTTCCGTTTCGCAGCGTGTACGAGGTGCCTTGGCTCGGCCTCGACACGGGGGCCTCGTTCGGCGCGTACTTGCCGTGAAAGCGGCCGCTGGAACCATCGATCGTGGCCGCAGCGTCGAGGAAGCGCACGGCGGCGACGTTTTTGCGATCAATCCGCCCGATGGCTGCACCACCAGGACGAACGCCGTGTTCGTCCAAATGACCCAGCCCCTGCCGCAGACGGACCGCACGACCAGCGATCTCGACGCCGTGTTTCGGACCGAGCTCGACGCGCTATACCGATTTGCGCGCCGCATGGGGGTGCTCCCGTCCGACGCGGAGGACGTTCTGCAGGAGGTCGCCCTCGTGTGCGCTCGCCGAGGCGATACCCAAGTCGAGAACGCGCGCGGCTACCTCTTCGGTATCACGTACAAGATAGCGACGCGAACGCGTGATCGCGCTCGTCGCGGCGCCGCGCCGGCCGCCGACGAAGGCTCCGAGCTGGAGATGGCCGACCCCGCCGACGATCCGGAGGCCTCCCTCGCCGATCGCCAAGCGCGGCGAATGCTCGACCGAATTTTGCAATCGCTCCCTGACGACGAGAGGGCCGTCTTCGTGCTTTGCGACATCGAAGAAGAGACGATGGCGGAGGTGGCGCTGCGACTGGGGGTGCCGCCCGGGACCGTGGCCTCCCGCCTGCGTCGCGCGAGGGAGAGCTTCACGAGCGCGCGTCGGCGAATCGAGCGGAGTGAAAACCGATGAGCGCATTCGAAAAGACGAATCATGACTTGCTCCGCGCCGGCCGCCGCGAGGTGGCGCCCGCCGCCCTTCGCGAGCGCCTCTTCGGGTCGCCGCCGCCACCGGTCGTGCCTCCGCCCGCGAGCACCTTCACCTCGCTCTTCGCGGGGGTGGTCGCCGCCGGGCTCGCGCTGGTCCTCGTGCATTTCGACACGCAGCTCGCGCCTGTCGCGCCTGTCGCGCCTGTCGTCGTCGCACCAGCCGTCGTTGCGCCCGCGCCGGTCTCCT
>JAAFHV010000355.1 GCA_013297655.1 Myxococcales bacterium
GCCAATCCCTACGCTCAGCCCGCACAACAGGCCAATCCCTACGCTCAGCCTGCGCAGCCCGCCGCGGCCGACCCCTACGCCCAGGCCAACCCCTACGGCCAACAGCCCGCACAACAGGCCAATCCCTACGCCCAACCAGCCCAAGCGCAAGCCCAACCCGCGAGCCCGTACGATCCGCTCGCTGGTCTGCATAGCCCCTATGCCAACCCCTACGCGCAACCCGTGCAGCCGCAAGCCGGTTATGGCGCCGCCGCCGTCGGTGCGGTCGCAGGAGTCGCCGCCGCGCCGGGCTCGTTCGTCGCGGGGATGAACGTGTCCGTGATGTGGGGGAACGGAAGCCGCTATCCCGGCCAGGTGCAGCAGGTCCAGGGCGCGCAGGTGCTCGTCGTCTTCCAAGACGGGCAATCGCGCTGGATCGAAGCTCAATACGTGGCGAACGCCTGAGCGATGGATCTCGCCGCGCTCACGAAGGTGATGGAGGAGCTCGTCCCCTTCAATCGGTTCTTGGGTATGCGCTGCGAGGTGGTTCGAGAGGGGTTCGTTCGCATCACGATCCCCTTCCGCGACGAGCTGGTCGGTGATCCGATGCGGCCCGCGCTCCACGGCGGAGTGCTCTCTGCCCTCGCCGACACCGCCGGTGGAATGGCCGTTTGGACCGGTTTGAGCGACGCGCGCGGCCGAGTGTCCACGATCGACCTCCGCGTCGATTACCTCCGCCCCGCGCGCCTCACTACGCTCTCGTGCGACGCGACGGTGGTTCGGCAGGGAAACCGGGTCGGCGTCGCCGATATGCGCCTCTTCCACCCGGACGCGCCCGACGAAGCGGTCGCGACGGGGAAGGGTGTCTACAACGTGATGCTCGTGAAGGACACCAAGCCCGCCACGTGAAGGTCGCGCAAAGTGCGCTGCCACCCTTTATTTTCGCGGTCGACGGGGCTAGCAGTGCCTCGTGCGCACCGTTCTGCTCCTCATCGTCTCGAACGTGTTCATGACGTTCGCCTGGTATCGCCATTTGCGCCATCAGTCGAACGCGCCGCTCTGGAGCGCCATCCTGGTGAGCTGGGGGATCGCGTTCTTCGAATACTGCTTCGCCGTCCCCGCGAACCGCTACGGCTTCGGCAAAATGACCTTGGTCGAGCTCAAGGTCACCCAAGAGGTGATCTCCCTCGCGGTGTTCGGTGTCATCGCGACCGTATGGATGAAAGAGAAGCTCACCTACAATCACGCACTCGCCGCGCTTTGCCTCGTCGGGGCCGCGTTCTTCACCTTCCGAAAGTGACCGTCCGAAGCGGCACCTGCACGACGACGACGAGGGGCGCCCGCCCGCGGCTCGTGCGCGTGCTCTTCGCGGTCTCGCTCGCGTTCGTCCTCGCGGCGAGCCCGGGGTGCGCCGACGAGGCTCCCGTTCGTCTCCCGACCCGAAGCGTGCCGCGCGTCGCGCGGAGAGACGACGGCGGACTCGTGCTGCAAGCGAGCGCGTTCGTGGAGCTCCACGTGTGGCTCGTCTTTCTCGCGACTCACCCGCGCACGCACGTACCCGACGCCGTCGCGAGCGCAAAGACGCGCTACGCCGAGGTGTTCGCGGACGAGCCCTCGGACGCCCTCGCGCGCGCCACGACCGAAGCCCTCGCCGCGTGCGACGACCTCCCCTGCGCCAAAAAGGCCCTCACCACGGCCAGGCTCGACGACGCCTTCGAGTCGGCATTGCCGTATTTCGAGAAGAACATTTGGCCGCAAGCGTTCGCGCACGCCGACCGCGCGCTCTCTCGCCTCCGCGCTGCGCTCCCGGACGCCTCGATCGTGACCTCCCTCGTCACCGCGCTCGCGAAGGCGCTCCTCGCCGACGACGCCCCGGTAGCGCGCCTCGACGTGGTGCACGAGAGCCCGCTCTACGAGGACGATCCCCTCGCCCCCCTCGCCCTCGAGGACACCGCGCCCTGCCTCCGCGGCCAGAAACGAGACGATCCCGAGGCGCTCGCGTGCTCGCTCTTCCAAGTGGCGCTCGCGATGCGAAGCACGAGTCGTATTTACCAATCGATCGACGCGGAGGCAGAGCACGGTCACGCCGGTCGGCGCCGCACGATGCGCCTTTATGCCCTCGTCGCGGCCCACGCGGCGAGGATCGGGGCGCGCGCGGGGAGCAGCACCACGAACGAGTCGTTCACCGCCGGCCTCCTCGCGCGGGAGCCGGAGCTCGAGGCGTTCTTCGTCGCGCGCTGGCCCTCGCGCGGCACTCCCGATTTCGCGCGCGGGCTCTCGCAGGCGGCGACGCGATGATGCCACTCCCGCCGCGCTCGGAGGAAGAGCTGGAAGACCGCGCGAACGCGCTGGCGGGCCACACGTTGGGCGATCTCGCTCGTGCCCTGTCGATCGAGGTCTCGTCCGACGCCACCAAAACGAAGGGCAAATGGGGTGATATCCTGGAGAAGGCCTTGGGCGCGACTGGCGGCTCGCGGAGCGCGCACGACTTCGAGCACTTGGGGGTAGAGCTCAAATCGGTCCCGATGCGCCAAGACGGTAAGCCCATCGAATCGACCTATGTGTGCGTGCTCGACCTCCGCACGACCGAAGGCGCCCGTTGGGAGACCTCCTGGGCGCGGGCGAAGCTCTCTCGTGTGCTGTTCGTCCCTATTTTGGCGCAAGATCCCGATTGGCAAAAGAGGCGCCTCGGGAGACCCACCTTGTGGTCGCCGACAGAAGCCCAAGACGCCGCGCTGAAGGCCGATTTCGACGAGATCGTGGGCGCGTTCGGCGCCGGCCGCATCGAAGAGGTGACGGCCCATTGGGGCAAGTACATGCAAGTACGTCCGAAGGCACGCAACGGCGAAAAGACGGAGCGTGTGCCTGCCCTCGACGGCGAGCTCGTCGCGACGGTAAAAAAAGGGTTTTACCTACGCGCGCCGTTCGTCGGCGCCATCCTGCGCGACCCGTACGCGCTCCCATGAGGCGGGTGGCGCACGCGGGCGGGATCGTTACTCGATGTTCTGCGTGATCGAGCTTTGGGCGTCGGCACGAGATAGGTATCGATGAGCCGTCGAGCAGCGCCCGCGACGACGCGACGAGCGTGCCCGCGCCGGCCCGGATCGCATGCATCATGCACGAACCGCGAGAGCTCAGCCCCCGCGCGCTACGATCACGGCGAGCATGCGGCCGCTCTCGTCGCCGTCGCGACGGTACGAGTGGTAACGATCGCGCCCGCAGACCGAGCAGCCGCCCACGTCTTCGATCGCGTCGTCCGCGAGGCCGAGACCGCGAAGCTGCGCGCGCACGGCGCGACGGAGATCGACCTTCGCTTTACCCTCGCCGTAACGCGCGACGATGACCGCCTCGTCGTCGACCGCGGACGCGATCTCCTCGCCGACCTCGATCGACACCTCGAAGCAGCACGCGCCGATCGAAGGCCCGATCGCGGCGACGAGCCCGCGCCCCGCGAGGAGCTCCAGCGCGGCAGGCACGACCCCGCGCACCACCCCGCGCCAGCCCGCGTGGATCGCCGCCGCGGCGCCGAGCGAAGGGCACGCCACGAGCACGGGCACGCAGTCGGCGACACGAACCCCAGCGACGGCGCCGTCGCTCCGCGCCACCACGGCGTCACCTTCGCACGCCACCACCTCGCGCGGGTCACCCTCGGCGAGGTGCGTCTTCGTGCCGTGGACCTGCTTCACCTGATAGAGCCGCGCCGCGTCGAAGCCGACCGCTGCTCCCAACGCCGCGTAATCCGAGGCGAGCGACCCCGGATCGCGGCCGAGCGCGAAGTCGGCCGACGCCCCGCGACGGGGGGCCTCTCCTCCGGGGAGCGACGCCGAAAAGCCATGGAAAAATCCGGCCTTCGTGAGATTCGCCGCTCGCTCCACCACGAGCGAACTCGGTGCTGAACCTGCCATCCTAATCGTGGTATCACGGCACTATGTCATCGCAGGATCCTTTCATCGGGAGGGACATCCTCGACGGCCAGTTCCAGATCCTGCAGAAGATCGGAAAGGGCGGGATGGGGTCCGTCTACAAGGCGCTCCAACCGGCGATGAACCGCATGGTGGCGGTGAAGATCCTCCACCCCAAGCTCACCTCGCGCAAAGACCTCGCGTCCCGCTTCCGCCGCGAGGCGCGCGCGATGAGCCACCTCGCCCACCCGAACACCGCGAAGGTGTTCCTCTACGGCGAGCTCGAGGACGGCTCTCTCTACATTGTGATGGAGCTGCTCGAAGGCAAGAACATGAACCAGACCGTGCGCTCGGAGGGCCCAATGAAGCTCGAGCGCGCCGCTGCCATCCTCGCCCAGGTTTGCCCCGCCCTCGAAGAGGCCCACCGCGCCGGCATCATCCACCGCGACCTGAAGCCAGAGAACATCTTCCTCTGCCAAACCGCGGGAATGACCGATTTCGCGAAGGTGCTCGACTTCGGCCTCGCGAAGGTCACGGAGCGCGAAATGCGGCCCGGCTCAATCGCGCTCACGCAAGAAGGCATGGTCTTCGGCACTCCCGAGTTCATGAGCCCGGAGCAGGCCCAAGGCAAGAAGCTCACCCCCGCCAGCGACACCTATTCACTCGCCGTAATCCTCTATGAAGCCCTCACCGGGAAGCTCCCGTTCGAGGGAAAAACAAGCATGGATTACATTCAACACCAAGTGATGACGAAGCCGATGTCGCTCGCCGAGCGCGCGCCGTCCACCGTTTTCCCGCCGCTCCTCCAAAAGGTGTTCGACAAGGCGCTCGACAAAGATCCGAACAAGCGTTTCGGCTCCGCGCTCGACCTCTCCCACGCGGTCGAGGCCGTGCTCGACGGAAAGGCAGAGCTGCCCTCGCCGCTCGCCGCACAAGGTCCGTTGCCGGTGCCCGCGCGCTCGGCCCCTCCGAGCGCCGACGTGCCACCCTCCGCGCCGTCCTCGGCCGACGCGCCCCCCTCCGCGATCGCCGCGAAAGAGAGCGCTCCGCCCTCCGCAACCAAGGAGAACGGGACCCCGCTCGGGCTCTTGGCGATCGTCGCGGTCGTGTTCCTCGTCGTCGGTATCGTCTTGGCGGTCGTCGCGATGCGCTACATCTTGCCCTGAGATGGCCGCCACGCGACGCGAACGAAGGGTATTCTCCGCGCTCCACATCGTCACCGGCGCGGTCGTCGTGGTGGGAGTGTTCATGGGGCTGCCCGTGCGCTACGCGCCAGTCGACCTCCTGGCCGGGGTGCTCGCGATGGCGCTCTTCGTCTCGGGCTTCGGGCTCCTCGCGCGCACCCGTTGGTCCCAGCGCGTCGCGCGCGCGGTGTCCTGGGTCACGCTCGTGATTGGCCTCTCCGTCACCGCGCTGCTCACGATCACCGCGAGCCACGTCGCCGGGCTTTACGGGCCCATCGGGCGCGGCGGCGCGCTCATCATGGTGCTCGTCGCGTGCCTCGTAGTGCCTTATCTCGTTGCCATTCCGGTGGTGGGTGTGCACGTGTTCTCGCGCGGAAACCGGCGATGATTCGGCGCGTGCTCGTGGGGTATACCGCGCTCCTCGCCGCCGCGTCGTTCGTGACCTATCGCCACGCGAAGCTCACCCCCGTCGATGCGAGCGAAGCGACGGTCGTGAAGAGCACCTGGCAGGGCGGCGTCCTCGTCGCGCGGTCGTCCTCGCGGGGCGAGCTCGCGATCCCCACCGCGCTCGGCGAGGTGCAGGAGGTCGTCACCGGCGAGGCCGATTTACCCAAGAATCCTTGGCTCCTCGCGTTCTCGGTGCGGCCCGGGCTCGACGGCGTGCGCGCGACCCTGGACGGCAAGGAGGCCATCGTCACGGTCGACGATCTGCTCTCGCGCGAGGGCTACGAGCACGCGTACCTCGACCCCAACACCGGGCTCGGCTTCGGCACCGACCCTCGCCTCGTGATGGCGCTCCTCGCCGAGCGACTCGGCACCACCGCCGACGTCGTCGTCGCGCGCGCCAAGCTCACGAGGCTCGGTTTTCGTCGCGTCGTCGCGAAAGAGCGCGCCAAGCCGCCGCCCCCGAAGCTCAACAAAGAGATCGCCCTCGAGACCATCGCGACCTTCGCGCGGAAGCTCGCCGACGGGGTCGACGGGACTGGCCATTATGCGTACTTGGTGGACGCGCGAACGGGCCAGTCGGACGGCTCCTACAACTGGCCACGACACTCCGGCGCCACGTATTTTCTCGCTCAAGCCGCGCGTTTGACGAAAAACCCGTGGGTCACCGCGGCGTGCCGGCGCGCCGCGATCCTCCTCCGCGATGGCTCGCTCGTGGCATGTGGAAACCAAAAGTGCATCGCGGACGGCGCCATCGCCGACCTCGGCTCTTCCGCCCTCGCGCTCCTCGCGTTCACGGAGATCGACGCGGGGGGAATCGACGCCGGCTTCCGCACCACCATCCGCGAGCTCACGAGCTTCGTTCGCTCCCAGCAGCGACCCGACGGCGAGCTCATGCACTATTACGATCGCGCGGTGCCGGCGCCGATCGACGTCCAAGTGCTCTATTACACGGGGGAGGCCACGTTCGCGCTCGGCCGTGTCCACCGCGTCACGGGCGACGAAGAGGCCCTCGCGGCAGCCAAGAAGGGCCTCGCCCACCTCGGCCGAAGCTGGAGCTTCTTCGGGAGCCGCTATTATTACGGCGAAGAGCACTGGACCTGCCAGGCCGCGGCCGAGCTCGTCGACCGCTCGGACGACCGCACCGCGCTCGAGTTCTGCCGCGGCTGGCACGCCTACACACGCGCGATCCAGTACCGCCCGGGGGAGACCCCGTTCGACGCGGCAGGCGGGTTCGGGGTGGGCCCCATCGTGCCGCCGCGCATCACCGCCGCCTCGAGCCGGAGCGAGGCCGCCGCGGCCCTCCTCGACGCCCTCGCGCGCACGAGCCCGAACGACGCCGACGTGCCGCTCCTCGAGGACGAGCTGGAGAGCGCGCTCGAGCTCATGCTCCGCTCACGGATCGGGCGCGACCAAGAGCACCTCTTTGCCACACCCGAGGCGATCGTGGGCCGGCTCCCCGGCAGCCACACCGACATGCGCCTCCGCATCGATTACGAGCAACACGCCGGCAGCGCGCTCGTACGCTGGCTCGACCTCGAAGCCCGTAAAAAATAGGCCGCGAGCGCGTTTTGGGGGTCGCGAGGAATCCTACACGGCCCTACCGAATTGAGGTCACGGGCTTTCCCTGTGGAGAATATCGGTTTACGCCTAAGGGAGCACGGCGCGACGAGGCCGCACTTTTTGGGCTGGCGCGGGTCATGCAACCGGAGGGGTAATGCACGAACGACGCGTAGATTCGATTTCCACCGTCACTCTCGAAGAGGCTCTGGCGTACCTGGATTACGCAGAAGGCGACGAGCTCAGAGCCGCCATCGAGCTCGCCCAGGACCGAAATCTCCTCGACGGCTGCGAAAAAGACCCGGACCACGCGGACATTCACCACGCCCTCTTCTTGCTACGAAAAGCCCGCGGGCTAACCCCCCCGAGCTGGGATCAAACCCGTAGTCAGCTCCTGAAGGTCGAGCCGAAACAGGCCGCCTAACCCCCGAAGCCAACCGCGGCGCCTCGCACCAGTGAGGCGCCGTTTTTCTTGCCTCACGTGCTCGCGGTGGCCTGCCAGATGGGCGGGGCCGGTGCTTCGAACGTCGCGATACGCTTGGGGCTCGCGATCGGGGCGCCCGAGGCCTCGATGGGGTTTGTGCGCGCGCGTGCGGGCTCACCGAGGGAGACACGCGACGCCCGCTTGGGGGCCGGGACGGCAAGGGGTTGGGTTTGTGCGCGGCGCGCACGGGGCGGGCGGCAGGAGAGACGCGACGCCCGCGTGGGACGCCGGGACGGGTACGTCTTTTCGGCGGGGGGTGGGAAAAAAAAA
>JAAFHV010000356.1 GCA_013297655.1 Myxococcales bacterium
TCACGCGGCGGGATCGCGCTCTCTTCCTCGAAGCGCTCGGAGGCGAGCTCGATAGGCTCGTAGGTCTCGACCAGACCCTTGTGGCGCTCGGGGTCCAACGCGGCCACCTTGACGAGCTCCCAGCTCGCGTCGACGAGCACCGGGTAGAGGTCGTCCTCGGCGCTCTCGTCGAACAGATCGCCGTCGTGCGGCGTGACCCCGATCGCGCCGAGCATGGTGGCCAACCGCAGCGGCGCCTTCGTACGGCCGAGCACCGCGTCGTCGTCCCAGTACGAGGTCAGCACCGCGACGAGCTCTTTGTCGGTCGCTGCGCGGAGGAGGCGCGGATCCTTCGAGTCGCGATCGATTGCGGGGTCCTCGAGCACGCCTTTCGCCCACGCCTGCGCCTCGACGAGGGCCTCGCCCGGCTCGGCGGCCGCGATCGCGAACGCGTGGACCAAGTGCGAACGCCCGGCGACGTAGCGGTTCCCGCCGAGCGCGCGCACCACGCGGACGGCGGCAGAGGGGGACATGGGAGGCAAATCAATCGCAGAGACTCGGGTCATCGGCTCACGCTTTTAGTCCGAAGAAGCGCCCGATGGCCGCGAAGATGCGCTCCTCTTCTTCGACCTGACTCTTCGGGCTCTCGCCGCTCGCCGCGAGCAGCCTCACGCGCCGCTCGGCGAGGCGGGCAGAGAGCTCCTTCGCGATCTCGGGCCGCCCCAAAAGCACCTTTTGGAAGCCCTCTTTGCGCAGCCGAAAGCACTCCACGTCGGTCTTCGCGACCACGTCCGCGATGCGCGGCTCGCCGGTCATGAGGCCCATTTCTCCAAAAAAATCAGGTGCTTGCAACGTGCCTAGGAGCAGCTTGTCGCCGTCTTCCTGCACGCGCCGCACTTCGGCGGTGCCGGTGGTCATCACGTAGAGCCAGTGCGCGACCGCGCCTTGGCGGGTCATCTTTTCGCCGGCAGTGAAGGGCACGTACTCGAGCTGGCCCTCGAGGAGCGAACGCTCCTGCGAGGTGAGCTCGCCGAAGATCGTGAGGGCCGACAGCGCCTCGACCCGACGGCTGCGGTGACGTTGCGCCCGGCGCTCGTCCGAGTCCTCGCCTTCGACGCGGACGAAGTGCGTCTCGACCGGTCGCGCGAGGGGAATGTCGGCGCGACGGAGAGCGGCGTACACGCGGGTGAGCACCGCCGAGCTCGTGCGCGAGTCGGGCCCGAGATCCAAGATGAAATAGCGGACCTCGTACACCGCGTGGCTCGTTCGGAGATCGCGGCCGAGGTCCACGCACCACACGGAGGGGGCCGGATCGGCGGCGACGTTCGTGAGCGGCGAGGCGAGGAGCGCGTCGGTCACGACCTGCACGACGCGGCTCGGGGAGTAACGAAAGTCGACGTTGAAGAGGTGCTTCATGCGCCGCGGCACGGTCTTGCCGTCGCGCCGCCCGAGGACGGTGAGGGTGCTCGAGAGGAGCTGCGCGTTCGGCAAAATGATCGTGTCGAAGTCGCGCGTCTCGACGATGGTGCAGCGCCATCGGATCTCGCGAACGATGCCTTGGCGCCCGTTCTCGAGTTGGATCCAGTCGCCCACCTTCATCGTGCCGTCGACGTGGAGCGCGACCCCACCGAGCACGTTTCCGAGCGTGGTCTGCAGCGAAAGCGCGAGGATGGCGGAGAACACGGCGCCGGTCGTGAGCACCGACGACACCGAGAAGCCCGAGCTCGCGAGGATCGCGCCGCAGCCAAGGATGTAGGCGAGGCCGAGCGCGAGATCGCTCACGATCCGCGCGGGCCGGAAGCCCACCTTCGGGAGCGCGATGTCGAACACGATTGCGCCCACCACGTTGATCACGATGAACGTCGCGAGCACGTGCGACGCGAGGCGGAGACGGTGCGCCCAGCCGCCGATCCCGGCGCGGTCGAGGGTGAAGCCGATCGCCGCCGTCAGCGTGAAGAGCGCGAACAGGACCACGAGCCTGCGGACGACCCATTTGTGGTCGCGCGCGAAGTAGTGCACGAGCGCCGCGACCGCGACGATCCCGACGAGCAGGACGCCTCCTGCGCCGAGCTCGATCTGCCACCCCATGCCCGATTCTCCTCAGGTGCTCCCGGTCAAAGGACCGCGTGGAGGCCTTCGTTCATCGCACGAAGGCCTCGGAGCCGGAAGAGGGAACGTGGCGTCGGATATCAGCCGAAGGCTTCGTCCATGAGACGCTGCTGCTCGAGCTTGTGGCTCGCCGTGCTGCCCGTCGCGGGGCTCGCCGCGGCAGGGCGCGACACGGCCTGGAAGGGTCGCTTGAGCGTGGTCGCGAAGTTCGAGAGCAAGAAGTACATCGCGCCGGCGTTGCGCGGCTCTTCCTGGACCCAGACCACCGGCACGTCTTTTCCGTACGGCGCGAGCGCCGTCTCGACCGCGCCGTTGAGCGGGTAGAGCTGCTCGAGGCGCAGGATCGCGACGTCTTTCCGGCCCTTCGCCTCGCGGGCCTCGATGAGGTCGTAGTAGACCTTGCCGGAGCACAGCAGCACCCGCTTGACGGCCTTCGCCTCGACCGAAGGATCGCCGATGACCTTCTGGAAGCTGCCGTTCGCGAGCTCGTCGACGGTGGAGACCGCCTTCGGGTTACGTAGGAGCGACTTCGGGGTGAAAATAACGAGCGGTTTTCGCCACTTGCGCACCACCTGGCGGCGCAGAGCGTGGAAGAGCTGCGCGGGGGTGGTGAGGTTCATCACCTGGATGTTGTCTTGCGCGCAGAGCTGCAAGAAGCGCTCGATGCGGGCGCTCGAGTGCTCCGGACCTTGGCCTTCGTAGCCGTGGGGGAGGAGCATGACGAGGCCGGAGAGGCGCTTCCATTTGTCTTCGCCGGAGACGATGAACTGGTCGATGATGACCTGCGCACCGTTCGCGAAGTCTCCGAACTGGGCCTCCCAAATGACGAGCCCCTCGGGGCAGTCGAGCGAGTAGCCGTAGTCGAACCCGAGCACGCCGGCCTCGGAGAGCGGGCTGTCCCAGACCTCGAACGGGGCGCCGCCGAGCTTGTCCAAAGGCGTGTGGCGCGCGCCGTTGTGCATGTCGAAGAGCACGGCGTGGCGGTGGGTGAACGTGCCGCGCCGCGCGTCTTGGCCGGAGAGGCGCACGCGGCTGCCCTCGGTGACGAGGGTCGCGAACGCGAGGTGCTCGGCGGTGCCCCAGTCGAACGCTTCGCCCGCCGCGACTTTCTTCGCGCGCGCTTCGATGACGGCCTTCACCTTCGCGTTGGCGGTGAAACCGGACGGAAGGGTGGCGAGCTTTTGCGCGAGCTCGACCAAGCGCTCCTTCGGCACCGCGGTGGGGACCTCGGGGGTGCCCGCGTCGGGGCCGCCGCTGAAGCCGGCCCAGACTCCGCCCATCGCGGCAGGCGGCTGGTTGTAGTCGCCCTTGTTCGCGTCCTCGAGGGCTTGCTCGAGCGCCACCTTGCGCTCCGCCTGGATCGCGTTCGCGCGCGCCTCGTCGATGTGGCCGGACTGGAGCAGCCGACGGACGTAAACGTCCCGAATCGTGGGCTTTTTGTCGATCGTCGCGTACATGAGCGGCTGCGTGAAGCGCGGCTCGTCGGTCTCGTTGTGGCCGTAGCGGCGGTAGCAGTACATGTCGATGACGACGTCCTGCGCGAACTTCTGGCGGTACTCGATCGCGAGGCGGGCGACGTGGATGACGGCCTCCGGATCCTCGCCGTTCACGTGGAACACGGGCACCCGCATCATCCGCGCGATGTCGGTGCAGTAGCGGGTGGAGCGGGAGTCTTCCGGGATCGTGGTGAAGCCGATTTGGTTGTTCACGACGAGGTGCACGGTGCCGCTCGTGGCATAGCCTTCGAGGCCGGCCATGTTGAGCGTCTCGGGGACCACGCCTTGGCCGATGAACGCGGCGTCGCCGTGGATGAGGAGCGGCATCACGCTCTTGCGCTTGCGGCGGTCTTGTTTCGCGCGGACGCGGCCCTCGACGACGGGGTTCACGAACTCGAGGTGGCTCGGGTTGAACGCGAGGGTGAGGTGCACGCTCTTGCCGGACGCGGTCACCCGGTCGGTGGAGTGCCCGAGGTGGTACTTCACGTCGCCGCCGCCGACGAAGCGCTCCGGGTTCTTGTCGCGGAAGGCGGCAAAAAGCTCCCGCGGGGGCTTGTCCATGATGTTCACGAGCACGTTCAAGCGGCCGCGGTGGGCCATGCCGAACACGATCTCGTCGACCTCGTGCTTGCCCGACTCTTCCACGAGGAGATCGAGCATCGCGATCATGCTCTCGGCGCCTTCGAGCGAGAACCGCTTCGCGCCGAGGAAGTTCGTGTGGATGAACTGCTCCATGTTCGCGGCGTCGGTGAGCTTCGTGAGGATCCGAAGCACCTCGTCTTGCGCGAGGTGGGGGCGGTTGCGGCTCGACTCCATTTTGTCTTGGAGCCACTCGCGCGCTTCCACGTTCTCGATGTGACGGAACTCGACGCCGATCGAGCTCGAGTATGTCTCCTTCAGGTGCGCGAGGATCGCGCGAAGCGTGGCGACGGGGGGGAGGCCCGCGAGGCCGACGGTGGGAAAATCCTGGTCGAGCTGCGCGGCGGTGAGGTCGAACCGGTGGAGGTCGAACTCGTCACCCGGCTCCGGCGGCGCGCCGAGGGGGTCGAGGTGCGCGTGCATGTGACCGCTCACCCGGTACGCGTTCACGAGCTGGAAAATGCGGCCCTGGACCGCCGCCGCGTCCAGGAGCTCCTGCTTCGGGACGAGCGAGGTACCCGATGCGGGCGGGGCAGGGACGGAGGCCGCCGTGGGCGCGACGGGGCTCGGTGCGGCGGGCGCGGTGTGCCCGTTCGTGTAGCCGTTGCCGTTTTGGTAGGCGTAGGCGGCGCCTCCGTTGCTGCGGCCGTTCGTGCGGTCGAGGTCGGCGAAGAACGTTCGCCACTTCTCGTCGACCGACTGAGGGCTTTGCTGGTAGCGCGCGTGGAGCTCTTCCACGACACCGGCGTTGATCCCGAACTCCTCGAACATCTCGTGCACCTTGGGGTGAGTGGCTTCGGCGGAAAAGGGCTGTCGCGGAATGCGCGCGCGCACCTCCACGCAAGACTCGCGAGCATAAGCGGAATTCGCGGCCCGCGACAGCCCCGCAATCTTGCGATTCGGCCTTTTTGTGCGACAAAATTGCGCGTTTCGCGGCGCGCGTGGTTGCCACAATGCCCAATGGCACTCCCCACGTGGCGACGACGAGCACACGCCCACGGACCACGCGGTGCGTTGCGTTGCGTTGCGCCCGTCAGGAGGAAGCGCGCCGATCAGGTCGAGTGCTTGCGGTGCGTCGGATCCAACCAGGCGCGGATGTCGACGGACGGATCGAGCGCGACGACCATGACGTCGACGGTGATCGCGCTGACCCGGGTGCCCTGGGGCGCGACGTGAACGCCGTTCGCGTCTTTCCAGAGCACGAGCCGGAGCGCTTGCGACGTGGCGAGGGGCGGCCGACGGTCGTCCGTGCGCACCGAGGGGGGCGGCGAGGAAGGCCTCTCAATCGCTCCGGAGGCGCGAGGCCTCGGATCGCTGCTCGGAGGAGGCTGCGATTGGGGCGGCGCGACGCCAGCGACCGGGCCGGAGACCGCGGCCGCGACCGGCGCCGGATGGGCGAGGATCTCCGGAAAATCGGCGCCCGAGAGCGTCTTCGTGGGGACGGCGTCCCAGTCCGAAGCAGACGATGCGAGCGCCTTGAGTGGCCTCCGACCGCGCAAAACCTCGATCGCGTTGAGCTCCGTAAGCGCTGGCATTTGCGCCGTATTTTCGCTGATCCCGGGCCGCGGATCGCTCGACGGTGGCGGCGGCTCCCATGGATCGTCGTTCGCGTCGCTGGCTTCGCTCGACGTGTCTGCGTCTCCGTCCGATTCCGAGTCGCGCTGCGCGTGGATGCGGCCGAGGGTCTTGTCGTCGAAGCCGGGCGAGCTGACGGGCGAGCTGACAGCATTGCGGGGCGAAGGGTAGCCCGGCGCTCCTCCGCCGTGACTAGTCGAGCCTTCGGTGGCGCCAGCGCGCTCTTCGGCTTCGTCTGGCTGGGTGGCGAGGCGGACCCGACCCTCCGAACGAAAGCCCGGATCTTCCGTGACGTGCGCGGCGAAGCGGCCGGACTCGAGAGCCGAGGTGGGCACCGGCACGGAGTGGGGGCGATTGGACGGCGTGGGAGGCGTGGACCCAGGCCCCGGGGGGCTCGACGCGGGCGGGGGAAGCGCCGACGAGCTCGCCCGAAGGGGGAGTGGCCGCGACGGCGCGGATGGACGCGCCGACGGAGACGGGCGAGTCGCGCCGACCCCCCGCGGAGGGGTGGTGCCCGGCTGCGGCGGGAGGCTCGAGCCGAGCTTTCGAGCCGGTGCGAGCGGCGCGATCGGCGCGCTCGGAGACAGCGGGCCGCCCTGGGGGGTGGCTTCGAGGAGCGCGGCGGCCGAGCTGCCCAGGCTCATAGACGGGTTCGAGCGGCGAGGCACGCGCGAAGCCAGGTTGGCGGCCGCCTTCGCGAGCTCGAGGGCGCGCTCGTCGGCCTCGGCCTCCGACGCTGCCTCTGCGCCACGTCGCAGCCATTTCACGGCCTCCGCGACATCACCGCGCGCCCACATCGCCTCCGCGGTGGACAGGGCCCAAGAGACGTCTTCGGGATCGCTCGCCGTGGGCTGCGGAATGGGGACGTCGGGATCGAGCTCGGCCACGGAAGTTACGCCCTTTCGGGAAGCGTATGGTCGACGTGGGACCGAATAATTTCAAGCAACAACGTTCACCTCGGCGACAAAATCCGGAAAGCCTACGACCACCTGCGCGCACGATGTCGGTAAGTCCCGAACGCTCATCCGCCGCCCACGAAGTGCACGAGCTCGAACGCGTCGCCTGGCGCGACCTCGCGCGCTGCGTGCTGGGCGCGGGGCACAATTTCGCGGTTTTGTTCGACCGCGACCTGCCCGGGCACGAGCCCGAGGTGCTCGATGAGACGAAGCACGCTGAGCCCGTCGGGCACGTCACGGGCCTCGCCGTTCACGGTGATGTTCATCGCTGTTCAGCCTAGAGCACCGAACAGCTCTGTGGCCGAGGAAATTCAAGGACGTGCAAGCTCGCCCATTCGACGTTCTACGGGCGGGCTCGAAGGCCGGGAATCGCGCTCCGAGCGCGCGCGTACGGAGGAGGACGACAACTTCCCGCGCCCACGGGGCGCACCTTTGGGCTAAGGGCGAGCGCATGGCCGGCGTGCAGACCAACGAGATCACCGCTCTCCTCGGGCGTGGGACGTCCTTCGAGGGCAAGCTTCACTTCGACGGCGTCGTCCGCATCGACGGCACGTTCTCCGGCCAAATCCGGAGCGACGACACCCTCATCGTCGGTGAGGGCGCCGAAGTTCGCGCGGAAATCGTGGTCGCGACCGTGATCGTGCGCGGAGGCACCGTCGTCGGCAACATCACCGCCCGCACCGCGGTCGAGGTCCACGCGCCCGCGAAGGTCGTCGGCAACATCCACTCGCCCTCACTCTTCATCGACCGCGGCGTCGCGTTCGAGGGCACTTGCCGTATGGACGCGGTGGAAGAGGCCGCCGAGCCGTGAAGCTCCCGTCGCCGGCGCGGGCGGCCATCGTCGTCGGCGTGCTCGGCGCGACGGGGGCGGTGGTGTTTGCCTGCCGAGCGGTGCAAGTCCGTGGCCCCCAAGCAGCTCCACCAGCGCCCTCCGCTGTCGCGTCCGCGCTCTTCCCCGACGCCAGCACGC
>JAAFHV010000357.1 GCA_013297655.1 Myxococcales bacterium
GGGCGACGCGGCCGGCGTGAACAGCACCGGTGTGGCTGTCGCCGCCGCGACGACCGCGGCCGCCGGCACGATCGGGATCGCGCTCGTGCTATCGGCCGACGTCAGCATGGAGGACGAGAGCTCCTCCACCGGCGCGTTGTTACGCAGCATCGCGGCGAGGCGCGGGGCATCGTGCGGAAACGCGCCGCTCGCGTCGGCTTCGAGGAGCGACGACGAGAGCTCTTCGGCAGGCACGAACGGCGGCGGTCGTGAGGGCACGGGAGCCGGGCGCGCGGGGGGCATCGACGGCGCCTTTGGGGGCATCGACGGCGCCTTTGGAGGCATCGACGGCGCCTTGCTCGAACGGGGGCTCACGTAGCTGTACGAGCTCGAGTCGTCGACCACGAGCGCGCTCGACGACATCTCTTCGGCGAGCGACGGGCCGGCTGGCGGCGAGGACGGTCGCGTGAGACCGGCCGCGATGAGCGCGGGAGGAACAGAGGGCCGCGCGTGAGGCGGAGGTGGCGTAGAGCCGCGCATGGCCCCACCGACTGCGGGTGAGAAGCCCGAGGGACGACGCGCTTCTGCGGGCAACGGAGGCGCTTTTTTGGCTTCGATCACGTCGTCTGCCAGCTCGAGCGACGCCCACGAGAGCTCTTCGGGGGGGACCGCGTCGGCCGCGCCGTTCGGCGTCGCAGACGTCTGCGAGACCGGCACCGGCGCAGCGATCTCCGGTTGAGTGACCTTTTGGCTTGGACGATCTTTCGGGATCACGGCCGGCATTCCGATTTGAGTCGAGGCACGCGGAGGAGCGGTCACTTTTTCGGGCACCAACCGAGGGACGGGAGCAAGCGCAGGAGCCACGGCCGCGGCGACCTCGGGAGGCTTCTGCGAGGGCTCGGGTTTCGAGGCAGGCGCGCGAACGGGGGCGCTCTCGAGCGGCTTCGGCGATGAATCGACCTTC
The DNA here is from genome assembly GCA_013297655.1 of Myxococcales bacterium. Classification (GTDB taxonomy): domain Bacteria; phylum Myxococcota_A; class Polyangia; order Polyangiales; family Polyangiaceae; genus JAAFHV01. Next base: position 944 of record JAAFHV010000357.1, read on the forward strand.
GGCGTCGACGCGGGGCCACGAGCGTCCGCGACGAGCTTGGGGCCCGAGCCAGGCGGGAGCGGCACGGTGGTAGGCGGCGCCGAGACCGGAGACGAAGGGAGCACGCCGTGCACGGGGCTCGACGCGAGCGGCGCGAGGGGGACGTAGTGCGGCGGCGGGGGCGGCTCTTCATGGGCCGTGCTTTGCGCAGGACCGGACTGCGCCTCGAACGCCGACTGCGCCGCGACGACCGCGAGCGGAGGGGGCGGGATGTTCGGGAGGAGCCCATTTTCCGCCGAGAGCGCGCTCGATTGCAGCTCGGGCACGTCGCGCGCGGCACGCCACTGCGGCCAACCCGCGCGCCACACCGGCGCGTTGGGCGCTACCACTCCCCCAGCGAGCGCTGCCCGCAGCTCGTCGAGCCGAATACGCCGCTGCTGGCCACTAGGGTCGGCCCAACGCCACTCGATGTCGTGCATCCCACGAGAAGGATACATGGTCGAGAGCACCGCGGGCACGTCGTCTCGTCCCCCGGACAGACTCGGCCCCCACATTCCACCACATCGTCACTCGTCAGGGACTTCCAAGGGTCGTCCCTCGTCAGGGACTTCCAAGGGTCGTCACTCGTCAGGGACTTCCAAGGGTCGTCACTCGGGGGCGATCGCGAGCACCGCGTGGGCGACGACCTTCGCTCCGACCCGCTCGAGCGCTTCATGGCAAGCGAGGAGCGTGGCGCCGGTGGTTCGTACGTCGTCGACGAGGACCACTCGCGCGGAGGCAAAACGCGACGCTTGGCCGCGGGGGCAGAGGTACGCGCCCTCGAGGTTCACGAGCCGCGCTTCGCGATCGAGGCCTGCTTGCGCCCGCGTGACGCGGACCTTGTCGAGCGCGTCGGGGACGGAGCGCGCGCCGATCGTGGCGGCGAACGCGCGCGCGAGCAGCGCAGCGGGATCGAACGTACGGAGCGCGAGCTTCGTGGGATGCGACGGCACCGGCACGACCAGATCGGGACGCAGCGCGCTCACACGGGGCCCGCAGCGCGCGAGCAGGGCCGCGAGAGGCCGCGCGAGATCGTCGCGTCGCTGGTACTTGAAGCGCACGATCGCGTCGCGGAGGGCGCCGCCGTAGTCGAACGCGGCGACCTCGGTGTGGGTCGGTTTCCATCGTGGGGAGTCGAAGCGGGGGACGAGCGTTCGTGCGCAGGGGCCGCAAAACACGGTCTCGACCGGGACAGAGGCTTCACACGCCGCGCACGAGGGCTCCGCGAGAGACGCGAGCGCGTGCGACGAGACCATGCGCAGAAAGGACATCATGGCGGCCCTTCGACCGCCGCGCGGAGAATGTTGCGAGCACGCTCGAAAAAGAGCTCAGAGCTCGGGGCCGAACGTCCAGTCCTCGGCCGTGAACGCGTAGATGGCGTGATCTTGCCAGCCGCCGCCCACGTTCAAATAGCGACGCGCGATGCCCTCGTGGCGGAAGCCGAGGCGCACCGCGAGCGCGATGCTGCGATCGTTCCAGGGCTGAATCGCAGCTTGCAAGCGGTGGAGACCCACGTCCTCGAAGGCGAACCGCATGATCGCGCGCACGGCCTCGAAAGCGACGCCCTTGCCCTCTTGACTGCGGTCGACCCAGTAGCCGAGATAGGCCCCCTCGAGCGCGCCGCGGTGCACACCGCTCAGCACCACCTTCGCGAGCACCTCGGCCGAAAAATCGCGCGGAGCTACGTGCTTGTGGAACGCATAAAACGCGAACGCCGTGCCTCGCTTGAACTCGGAGCGCTCGCTCGCGATGCGCCGCGCGACGTCGACGAGGGAAGCGGACTGCCGTGCCGAAGGACTCACCCGCGCGAGGTGCTCCGTGTTGCGCGCGAGGGCACGCGAGATGGTCTGCGCGTGCTCCTCCCCTGGCGGGCGCAGGACGAGCCGCTCGGTGACGAGGCGGGTTCCTAGTCCATTGGGGGTGGGCTTCGTCTTCATGGCTCGCGGACGGGAGGATTCAGAGCATCTGCACGGGGTCCACGTCGACGTGGGCCCGCACGGTGCGCGGGAGCGAAGGAATGCCACGGACTACCGCGAGCGCGGAAGCACGAAGCGACGCGCGGTCGGCCGATCGCAGCATGATCTGGAAACGATGGCGGTTTCGGACGCGCGCGAGCGGAGAAGGCGCCGGCCCGAGCACGTAGACGGCCTCCCCCGCCGCCCTTCGCGCGAGGCCCGCGAGCTCGAGGGCGGCGAGCTTCGCGACGTCTTCGTCGACCGCGTCGACCCGGACGAGGACCACACGGGAGAACGGCGGATACCCGAGCTCGCGCCGGTTCTCGAGCTCCGCCGCGACGAATCCCATCGTGTCGTGGCGCACCCCGAACAGCAGCGAAACGTGTTTCGGATCGTAGGTTTGCACGTACACCTCGCCCGCCGTGTCGCCGCGGCCGGCGCGACCTGCGACTTGGACGAGGAGCTGGAACGCGCGCTCGCTCGCGCGAAAATCGGGCATCGTGAGGGCCGCGTCGGCCGCGATCACGCCGACGAGGGTGACCTCCGGAAGATCGTGTCCTTTGGTGACCATCTGGGTGCCGACGAGGATGTCGACCTCGCGCGCGCGCACCTTCGCGAGCACCTTCTCGGCGTCCTTCCCGCCGGCCACGTCGCGGTCGAGGCGCGCGATGCGAGCGGTGGGGAACGCGGCGGCGAGGGTCTCCTCGAGCTTCTCGGTGCCGAGGCCCTCGAGCGCGACGTCGCGACTCTTGCACTTTACACAGTTCGACTGGAGCGGCTCCTCGTGGTCGCACGTGTGGCAGCGCATGATCGCGCCTTTTGCCTTGTGGAACGTGAGGGCGACCGAGCAGTTCGGACACGACGCGACGGTGCCGCACGCCTGGCAGCGGAGCGCGGGGGCGAAGCCGCGGCGGTTCAAGAAGAGGATCGTCTGGCCGCCGGCGGCGAGGTTCTTCTCGATCGCGCGGTGGAGCGGCAAGCTGATGCGTTTGTCGCCGGTGGGGCCGGCGCCGATGTGGCGCAGATCGACCACGTGCATCTTGGGCAGGGCTTGGGCGCGCGCGCGCTCCGGAAGCGAGAGACGCACGAGCTTGCCCGTTCGCGCGAGGTGCTCACTCTCGAGCGACGGGGTGGCGGTACCGAGCACACACACCGCCGAGGCGCGGTGCGCGCGGAGGAGCGCCATGTCGCGCGCGTGATAGCGCACGCCTTCTTCTTGTTTGAACGAGGAGTCGTGCTCTTCGTCGACGATCACGAGCCCCACGTTCTCGAGGGGGGCGAAGAGGGCCGAGCGCGCGCCGATCGCGACGTCGACCTCGCCCTTTCGCAGCGAGCGCCACATGCGGAGGCGCTCTTTCGGCGTGAGCCCCGAGTGCAGCACCGCGACGCCGTCGCCGAAGCGCGCGCGAAACCGGGAGACGAGCTGCGGCGTGAGCGCGATCTCGGGCACCATCAGGATCGTGCTCTTGCCGAGGCCCTTCGCGACGCCGATCGCGCGCATGTAGACCTCGGTCTTGCCCGAGCCGGTGACGCCGTGGAGCAAGTACGGGCGGCTCTCGCCCGAGACGAGCGCCTCTGTGAGCACACGCTCCGCCTCTTTTTGCGGCGCGGTGAGGTCCTTCTCCTCGTCGCGCGGGAGCGGCTCGGCGAAAAACGGATCTTGTACCGCCTCGTCCTTCACGAGCGCGACTACCCCTAAGCTCTCGAGCTTCTTCAGGATATTGCGCGCCGTGGACCACTCCTCGGTGAGGCGCGCGACGGGGGTCTTGCCGACGGCGCGGAGCTTCGCGAGGAGGCCTCGCGCGGCGCCGGTGAGCTTCGCTTCTTCGTCCGGGGCGCTGCTCGTCGTGGGCTCGGCGTAAGCGACCATGCGCGTGGCCACGCCTTTGGGCTTGTCGAAGAGCGACGCCGTGGTGGTGAGCGACTCGGTCGCCTCGCGCTCTTGCGGAGGGAGCGCGAGACGCACCACCTCGCCGATGGGCGCGAGATAATACGAGGATACCTCACGCAAGAACGCGACGAGCTCCTCGGGGAGCGAGCCGCCGTCGAGTACCTCCGCTACGGGGCGAGTTTTGAAGCCCGGCTCCGGCTCGCCCTCGTACACCTCGAGCACCACGCCGATGAGCCGACGCGACCCCATCGCACACACGACACGTGCACCGTGCACGCAGGTGGCGGCGAGCTTATCGGGGACTTGGTAGGTGAGGGCGTGAGGGAGCGGGACCGGGAGCGCGATTTTCGCGAGCCGCAAGCCTCACGGCCCTTTCTTGAGCATCACGATCGCGACGACGATCGCGACGAGGGCGATGAGCGCGACGACCACGAGCGCGAGCTGCGACTTGGGCGGCTCTTCGCGTTTCTCGAGCGCCTTCGGCGACGACGGAGGGTCGAGGGTTGCCCCCGCGAGCGAGCTCGGTGCGTCTGGAACGACGTGCGGCGGGGACGACGCGAGCTCGGCCCGGAACGCGCGCATCGCGCCGTTCGACACCGGGTGCTTCATGAGCGGGGGGACCGAGTCCGGCGGGGGCTCCGAGTCTCTATCGTCGGCGTCGCGGATGGCGACGTTGCTGCTCGACGGAGGCGGCACGACCGCGGTCGGAGCGGGCGATTTGCTCTCTTCGAGGGGCGGCGGCGGGGTGCTCCCGGTCTTGCCGATCTCGCGCTCGAGGGCGCGGCGGGCCGACATGGGGGCGGTGCCGAAGCTCTTCACGAGGAACTCGCCGAGACGGAGCGGGCTCACCGTGTACTTCGAGGCGACCATGTAGTCTTCGAGGTCGCGGAGCATCGCCGAAGCAGAGGCGTAGCGCTCGGTTTTGTCCTTCGCGAGGGCCTTCTTCACGATCGTGTGGAGGCGCGCTTCGTCTGGCAAATCACGCGACGGAAGATCGGGGATCGCGGCGACCTTGGCTTGTTCGATGAGGCTCTTGTCGCTCGTCTTCGTCGAGTAGAGGCGTTTGCCGGCCAAGAGCTCCCACAGGAGAATTCCGGTCGCGAACACGTCGGCGCGGGCGTCGAGCTTTTCGCCCTTGGCGTGCTCCGGGCTCATGTAGCCGGCTTTGCCCTTGATGGCCTCGTCGACCTGGTCGTCGCGGGTCTTCTCGGCGAGAGCGTTGTTCGCGTGGGCGATGCCGAAGTCGCAGAGCTTTACCTCGCCCTCGTACGAGACGAGCACGTTCGACGGGGACACGTCGCGGTGGACGATGCCGAGCGCGTCGCCCTCTTCGTTCATGCGGCGGTGCGCATAATCGAGGCCGCGGAGCACGTCGCAAACGATGCCGATCCCGAACTCCACCGGGAGCTGCACCTTCTCTTGTGAGCACTTGCGGAGGAGGCCATTGAGGTCGAAGCCCTCCACGTATTCCATCGCGATGTAGAGCTGGTCGCCTTCGCGGCCGAGGTCGAACACCTGCACGATGTGGGCGTGGCTGAGGCGGGCGGCGAGCTTGGCCTCGTGGATGAGCATCTCCGAGAACTCGGGCGAGCCCGAGAACTGCGGCAGAATTTGCTTCACCACCGCGAGGCGAAAGGCTCCGAGCTCGGTCTCGGCGCGGGCCAAGAAGATCTCGGCCATGCCGCCCTTCCCGATCGCGTCGAACAGCGTGTAGCGGCCAAACTTGCGCGGCAAGGCGGCTCGCGTATCGCGGTCTACGGTCGGGGTCTGCGTCACGAGCGGACTTTTGCGGCCCGGGGTGCGAAGGTCAAGAATTCCGAGCGCTCTCGAGGGATTCTTCTCACTTTTTCGGCCAACCGGGGATGCTCGGCATCGTGGTGGGGAGCGTGGTCGGGAGGGTGGTCGGGAGCCCGGACGGGAGGGTGGGCATCTTCGGGGTGGGGATCGGCGTGGGCACCGGAGCGGGCCCACCGTCGAGCTTGATGGCTCCGGCGTCGAGCTTGAGCGCGCCCGCGTCGAGCGCGACGCCCGCGTCTTTCGCGCCGCCGTCGGTCTTCACGACGACGCCGGGCGGAATGACTTGGCCCGGAGCGGTGGGGAGCGCGGTCGGCGTGTTGGTCGGCGCGGCCGGATCGGTGGGAGCGGCCGGGTTCGACGGAGCGACGGTGGGCTCGCTCTTCGTCGTGGGCTTGTCGTCTTCCACCGCGGCGTCGGGCTCTGCCTTCTTGAAACGGTCGCATGCGAGGGCGCCGAAGGGCAGTACGCACAAGACGAGGGCGGTCGATACGAAGCGTGCAGATCGCATGTTCATGTTCCTTCGTGCAATCGACCACGACCTGGGCGCGTCGAGCGGCGGCGCCTCCGGACGTTGCGAGGCTTGACGCATGGGATAGCGAGGTCGAGGAACCGTGGTCAAATCCTTCGTCGCGGGAGAGTCTCTCGCGATCGTAAGCTGGGTGGGAATTTTGGCCGGCCGGCGGCGTATCACCCTCGAATCGGCCTCGCTCTCTCCCTCCCTGGATTTACCCATGCGCCACGCGTGCTCGTCTGTTCGGTCTCGTCTCGGCGGTCTCTTGGTGGTGCTCGTCGCGTTCGTCGCGGCGCCGGCTTGCGCGACCGGCACGTCCAGCGGCGGCGACGATCCGGTCGACGGAGGCAGCGAGGCGGCCCCCACGACGAGCGTGCCCCCCGGGACCGACGCAGGTCCCCCCCGCGACGGCGCGAGCGATACCTCCACGAGCGGCGCGCGGGCCCCTGCGGTGGGCGAGGTGATCTTCAGCGAGATGATGATCAACCCCGACGGCCTGAGCGACGAGTTCGGCGAGTGGGTCGAGCTCTACAACACGACG
>JAAFHV010000358.1 GCA_013297655.1 Myxococcales bacterium
GCCAGCAAACCCCGCGAAGCAGGACTCGTGGCTCACGACCCGGATAGCGTCAGCTGGATCAAGCCGGCCGATTGGGAGGCGGCGAAGTGGGACGGTACGGTCTACAACCCATCCCAAATGAGCCCGAAGGACTTCGCGGCGGCCCTCTGTCCGAGCGCTGACAGGGTGCGAGGCATCCGCGAGGTCTTCTACGCCAAAAAGCCGTTTGCGGACAACGCGAACCCCACCAAGGCCGAAGTGGACGAGTGGCATCGCATCGCGATAAACCACGTGCGCGCCCTGGTTGGTTATACGAGCCCAGAACGTCAGGTGGAGAAAGACCATTGCATGTTCGCCCGCGCGCTGTGGGGGGACGAACGAAAGTTTACTACCAAGTGGGATAGCCTGTACCTCGGTACCACCGGCTCGGCCGCTGGACCTTGCCAGGGCTCTACCAACGCGCACTGCGGCGCCACCTTTCTTCCGTCCGCGGAGGAGCAAGCTCCGTATCTCCCCAAGGGTCACCCCGTCTGCAAAGCCGACTCGGGTTCGGAAGGTGTGTTCTCCGGACCTAAGTCCAACATACCGTGGTCCATCAAGTGGTCTCGCGGCTTCTGCAATACGCTCATGGCCGAGGGCTACTGGGGCGGACACGTTGGCCCATGGTTCCACCGCCAGAAGTTTGGTTTCAGCTTCTGGGACGGCGACCCGGCGAACAACAACAATAACGCAGTCCTGCGCGCCAAGTGGACCGGGAGCTCGTTGCCCAATTTGTACAACCCCTGATCAATCCGCTACGCGTCCGCCCTGTGGCCGAGCTGCGAAGATTGCGGCCGTGAAGCTTGCGACGTCGACAAGACGAGAAAGGCGGGGCATCGGTCCGTGGTCGAGCGCCGCAGCTGGCCGCTTCACTGGCCTCGTGCGCGGTGACCTGACCGAGGCCGAATGGAGCGTCACGGTCGGGGACGAGATCCGACCGCCGTTGACGCCAAGTGCACGAGCTCACCGTGCCTAGCTTCACTCTCTCCGCACTCGGGCCGCTTAGGGCTCGTACGAGAGCCTTGGGTACCACTTCGGATCGCGTCCCTCGGGGGTGAGGTCGATGATGTTCCACAGGGGCGCGATGTCGACGGCGCCGCGCGGATCTTCGGCCGGATCGGCCATCTCCATGGTGGTCTCGCCCATCCAGTGAAGGCGCACTTGGGTGCCCTTCTTTCGCAGCACCATCAGCACTGGGTTCTCCGAGCGCTTCTCGACGTCGAAGCCACCGATGGCGACGGAGAAGTCGTCACCGACCGCTTGATAGAACGGAAGGTCGCGCCAGCCGCGCTCCACGCCGAAGGCGACCATGCGCTCGACCTTCGACCGCGACACCACCGCGAGCGCCACCTGCTGCCGCAAATCGGCCGCGTTGGCGGCGAGCGGCCCGAGGAGGTTCGTGCACATCGGGCAAGACCGATTCCGCTCGGGCCCGTACATCCAATGATAGAGCACCAGCGTGTCGTGCGGACCGAACATGTCGCCGAGGCCGCCTTCGTTGCCATTCATGCCGACGAACTTCCACCCGCTCGGCATCTCCGGCCCTTCGGGCAGCTCACGGTTCTGTCGTGCGAGCCTGCCGAGGTGACGACGCACCTCGAGCTCCTCGGCCAAGAGCGCTTGCCTCGCTTTTGCGTAGGCAGAGGTCTCGCTCGAAAAGCGCGGCTTCCGCTTCTCCGCGAGCTCGTTCGCCGGAGTGAGCTCGTTCGTCATCGCCACTAACCTTTCCGCGCCGCTTCGATGCGCGCCACGTCGATCTTCTTCATCGTCATCATCGCCTCGAACGCGCGCTTCGCCTCGGCCCCGCCCGCCACCATCGCTTCCGTCAAAACGCGAGGCGTGATTTGCCACGAGAGGCCCCAGCGATCCCTGCACCAGCCACACTCGCTCTCCTGGCCCCCATTGCCCACGATAGCGTCCCAGTAACGGTCGGTCTCTTTCTGGTCCTCGGTGGTAATCTGGAACGAGAATGCCTCGCTGTGTCGAAATTGTGCGCCACCGTTGAGGCCCATGCAGGGAATGCCAAGAACCGTGAAGTCGACGGTCAGCACCTCGCCCTCCTTGCCCGCGGGATAGTCGCCGGGGGCCTTGTGCACGCCGGTGACCTCGCTGTTGGGAAACGTCGCCGCATAGAAGCGCGCGGCGGCTTCGGCGTCCTTGTCGAACCAGAGGCAGATGGTGTTCTTGTGGATCATTCGGTGTGCTCCTCGGCGGGTGGTCGGGCTCGTGGCCATCGCCCTTAGCGAACTTCGTGCCGAGGTACGTTGCCATGGTCTCGTGATCACGCGTCCGGATCATGACGCGAATGAGAGCTTGCCGTTGACGGCGGCCAAGGGGCGGATCGCGTGGACAGGCTTGAATTCGGTCCCCGAAGCTCTCCGGTCGGCGTACAAAAGAGTCGTGCCGATCTCACTCGAGGCTATCTTGCAGCTCGCGCCGTCGGCGCTCGCGAAGCATCGCGCAGATCGTTATCGAGCCGACGAGCAAGCGGTCGAGCTCTCCGCCTTCGCGACTGCGGACGCGGCCGTCATCACCTCTCTCTACGCGCTGCTCTCCGAGCTCGGCGGCGTCGTCGGCGGCGACCACGATCTCGCGGACCCCGCGCCGCTGCTCGCCCTCGTGGCGCGCCACAACGTCCCCGAGCTCGTCCACCGCCTCCGGCAGGTTGGCGCAGAAGACCTTCACCTCGCCGAGGCGCTCCACGACATCCGCGGGGGGGCGATGACAGCGCTCTTCCTCCAGCTCTCGAGGCTCGGGCGGGTGCCGTACAGTGCCGAGATCGCACGTGCGCTCGCCATCTACACGCGCGACCACATGAAGATGATGCGCAACGTCGTCAAAGATCTCGACCTCGCCGCACGAGCGCGTGATCTTGCGGCATTCCCTCATTCTCTCGGCGATTTGGCGCGCGCGCTCCGCGAGCTCACGGGCACCGTGGGGGGAGAATCGGTGGTCGTCGACGTCGTGTGCACGGCGGAGGGGGTCGTCGCCGAGAGCTGTGTGGAGTGCGCGGCGATCGATCGTATTGCCTACAACTTGATGAACAACGCCGTGCGCTACGCCGATCGCCCGGCGATCGCCGCGTGGCTCTTGACCGTCGAGAGCGATCTCCGCGTCGTCGTCGCGAACTCGATCTCGTCCGCGCAACGAGCCGTTCTCGTCGACCTCCTCGAGAAGAAGCCCGCGGCGCTGTTCGGGAGCTACTCGACGAGTGGCTCTGGGTATGGCCTTCGGATCGTGAGCGAGCTCGTGGGCCGCGCGTACGGTGTCGCGAGCACCGAGACCTTGACCAAGAACGGTTACATCGGCGCGAAGCTCGTGGAGGACAGCTTCGTCAGCTGGTTTCACTGGCCGCTCTCTGGCGCGTGACGCTACCCACTGCGACTTCCCGCCGCCGCTCGCGTACCCGTCCGCCGGACTGGTAGCGGCGCGCGACGAGGACCTCGATCGCCCGAGCCGCTCTCGGAGCGCGCCGCGGCTCAGGAGGTGGCGCTCGCGCCGAGCCCAGACGGCATTGCGCGGCGGCACGCGCGTGCACGTCCGGGCCCGGCGCCAAGAGAGCGGTGCGCTGAGCGCGATCCCGCGGTGAGCTCCGCCCACGGCGACGACGGAAGCGGCCCTGTCTCGCCCCCCACGCTCCCTTCGGTGTAGCGTGCGCGCGTGCCCCGCCGCGACCCCCAATCCTACACCGACGACACCCAGCCCCTCACGCGGTCGTTCGATTGGCACGCCCGAGTCGACTTCGATTCGCGCGTGCTCTCGTGCACCGTCACCCTCACGTTTACGGAGCCCGCCCGCGGTGGGCCGCTCGACTTGGATACCCGCGGGCTCGGCATCGACCGCGTGGAGGACGCGACGGGCCAAGCGCTCGCGCACACACTCCACGCGCCGGATCCGATCCTCGGGCAGCGCCTCGCGATCACGGTACCGGCGGGGGCCACCGGGGTTCGCATCGTGTACCGAACGTCGCCGGAGGCCTCGGCGCTGCAATGGCTCGCCCCCGAGCAGACGCTCGGCAAGGAGCAGCCGTACCTCTTCTCGCAGTGCCAGGCCATCCACGCGCGCAGCGTGGTGCCCTGCCAAGACACGCCGTGGGTACGGCAGACGTACACCGCGACCCTCGACGTGCCCGCCACGCTGCGCGGCGTGATGGCCGCGGCGTCGCTCGGGCGCGAGGAGAGGGGAACCGGAGACGGCGCGCGGGCGCTCGAGCGCTTCGCGATGCCGCAGCCGATTCCGCCGTACCTGTTCGCGCTCGCGGTGGGCGACGTGGTCTCTCGCGACCTCTCGGAGCGATGCCGCGTGTGGGCGGAGCCGGCGCAGATCGAGGCCGCCGCGTGGGAATTCGCGGTCGTGGAAGAGCACCTCCGCGTCGCCGAGCAGCTCTTCGGCCCCTACGACTGGGAGCGGTGCGATCTCTTGGTGATGCCGCCCTCGTTCCCCTACGGCGGCATGGAGAACCCGCGGCTCACGTTCCTCACCCCTTCGCTCCTCGCCGGCGACCGGAGCCTCGTCAATGTGCTCGCCCACGAGCTCGCGCACTCGTGGACCGGCAACCTCGTGACGAGCACGAACGCCGAACATTTCTGGCTCAACGAGGGCTTCACCGTGTTCGCGGAGCGCCGCATCGTCGAGGCGCTCGAGGGCGAGGAGCTCGGCGCGTTGCACGCCGCCCTCGGCTACGAGCGGCTCCAGCAGGCCTTCGCCCAGCACGCGGAGCACCCCGAGCTCACGCACCTCCGCACGCACCTCGCGGGCATCGATCCGGACCTCGCCTTCAGCGCCGTCCCGTACGAGAAGGGGTATCTGTTCCTCAAGTCGCTCGAGGCGGCGGTCGGCAAAAAGCGCTTCGACGCGCTGCTCGCCGCGTGGCTCGGGACGCACCGCTTCGGCGCGGCGACGACGGACGACTTCGTCGCGCTCGTCGAGAGCCACGAGCCCGGCCTCCTCGATCGCGTCGGCGCCTCCGCCTGGCTCGATGGCCCCGGTCTACCGAAAGACCACTACGAGCCGCAGTCGAAGCGGCTCGCCGCCGTACGCGAGCTCGCCAGCCACGGAGCGGTCCCCGCGACCGAGCTGGCGAGCGCGTGGAGCCCCGCCGAGTGGCAACTTTATCTCGAGGCGATGCCCAAGCCGCAACCCCACGAGGTCTGCCGCGCCCTCGACACGACCTACGGTCTCACCTCCTCCAAGAACCTCGAGATCCTCGTCTCCTGGCTCGTGCTCGCCTGCGAGTCGGGTTACGCGCCCGTGCTGCCGCGGGTGGAGGAGGTGCTCGGAAGCATCGGGCGCATGAAGTACCTGAAGCCGCTCTACCGTTCTCTCCTGCGCCGGGAGGAGACCCGCGCGTTGGCGCGAGACCTTTTTGCGAGGCATCGCGGGGCCTATCACCCGATCGCGCAACAGGTCGTCGGCGGCATGATGGGCTGAAGAGGGCCGCGCGCTCTGCGAGCCGCCGGTGGAGCGTTTCGGCGCCGCTCGTCGTCGACGCCCTTGCTCACGAAGCCACGACCGCATGCGGTGCTCGTGCGCGCCGAACCGCGCGGACGCGCCGCTAGCGGCTAACGAGACACGCAGCGGAAGCCGATCGTCGCCGAAGGCTCGATGCTCATGCGGCGGGTCTTGCCCGTCATGCGCTGGGGCTCGCTCGCGAAGCCACCGCCGAACGCGATGAAGCTCCCACCCGTGTCGGCGAGCTCCTCCACGTTCCCCGCGAGATCGTAGATGCCCTCGGGGCTCGCGCCGCTCGGCAGGCTCTTTACTGGGCAGGTGCTTTTGTGGCCGAAGCACGCGCGGCCGTCGGGGGCATCTTCGCCCCACGCGTACGTGCGCATCACGTTCCCGCGCGTCGCCCACTCGAGCTCGGCCGCGGTGGGGAGCAGCTTGCCCTTCGCTTGGCAAAAGGCCTTCGCGTGCTCCACCGTGAGGCAGTTCATCGGGTGGCTGCCGCGGCCCTGCGCGCGATAGTTGCAAAGTGCACGGTCCGATCCGCGCGCCTCTTGAGGGGCCATGCAGGAGCCCGCGGCGACGCAGCCCTCGTAGGCCTCGGCGGTGACCTCGGTCGTGTCGAGGCAGTAGCTCCCAAGATCGACTCGGCCGCCCCCGCCGGAGGGCGTGAAGCTGGCCGCGCCCACGCGCGCCGTCCCGGCGGGGCACGGACCCTGGGGAGCCGCGGGGACGGGAGGCGCAGCGGCGACGCCGGTGCCATCGGAGGCGAGGCCGTCGAGCGCGAGCAGGCCGACGCGCAGCGGGACGGCGCAGAGCTTCGTCTCTTTGCCCGTTTTCTGAGCTTCGGCGCACGCCTCGGCGGACCCCTCCGAGACGAGGCGCTCGCCCGCCGCTTTCGACTCACCCTCTGCCCCCACGCCGAACACCTTCACGCTGCCCCCGAGCTCGGCCTTGGTGCCGGCGGCGAGCGCGAAGCCGCCGAGGTACACTGTGCTCACCACGTGCGTCGCGCGGGGGCAGTCGGGCCCGCGGAGCGAGGCGCGCGAAACGCGGCGGTCGGCGGCGAGCGAGTCCGTCCCGACCATGGTGTAGTCGGTGCGGAGCGTTTGCCCTTTTTTTACCCGCGCGGAGAGGCTCGAGGCGCCGAGCGGGAGGGCCGACACGAGCTCGTTCTCGTTGCTCGCGACCTTGCTCTCGGACGCATTGTACGGCGTGTACTTGTACGAGCCGCTGCCCTTGCAGCTCGGGAGCAGCTCGAGCGTCACCTCGCAGCCGCGCTTCTCGTAGCGCACGGCGACGATGCCCTTGTCGCGGAGGCGAGAGAGGTTCGCGCGGGCCGCCGAGTCCCACGCCATGAGGTCCGGCGCGGTCTGCGCCTGAACGGCGTCGCACTTCACACCGAAGGCCTCCTTTACGGTGGTCGGCTCGCCTGCGACCGCCGCAGCGGGCCCTCCGCCGCATGCAGGGAGAGACATAATGACCGGCACGACGCCCAAGACCAGGTACGGAAGCGACCAGCGTGAAGCCATAAAAGGACCCTCGATTCCCACCGAATCACACGCGCCTCTCCCTCACAAGCGGTGCCGTGCTCGGTCGTGGCTAGGGAAACGCCGCTGCGGGCGAAGCGAGTCCCGAGGCGCGAAAGGCGAGATCGGACCAAGGCGAGATCTGACCGACGTTGACGCGACCAAGGCGAGATCTGAGGCGAGATCTGACGCGACCAAGGAAGGCGGCGAGATCTGACCGGAAGGTGGCGAGATGACCGGCGGCGAGATCTAACGGCGAGATCTCGGCGAGATCGGCGAGATCTGACCCGGCGAGATCTGACCGGCGAGATCGGACCGACGTTGACGCCAAGTACGGCGAGATCTGACCGACGAGGGCGAGATCTGACGAGGGCGAGATCTGACCGACAGGGCGAGATCTGACCGACGTTGACGCCAAGTACGCGACATCACGTCCGTAGGCGAGATCTCGGGCGAGATCTGACCCGGGCGAGATCTGACCGGGCGAGATCTGACCGAGACCGGGCGAGATCTGACCGACGTTGACGCCAGGGCGAGATCTGACCGGCGAGATCTGACCGGCGAGATCTGACCGGCGAGATCTGACCGAGGCGAGATCTGACCGACGTTGACGCCAAGTACCCGAAATCACGTCCG
>JAAFHV010000359.1 GCA_013297655.1 Myxococcales bacterium
CGCTCAATGGCGCACGTCGGGCAATAACCGCCATTCGTTCCACGTGATTCATAACGGCGTGTTGGTGGCGGTCGTGATGCCGCTGATGCCCTTGGAAGGGGAGTACTGAAGTGAGCAATCTCGCAAAGCGATTCTGGAGCAAGGTCAACAAGGAAGGGCCCATTCCCGAGCGGCGTCCGGAGCTCGGGCCGTGCTGGGTTTGGGTCGGCAGTCGCGAGCGTCGCGGCTACGGAAACATGTGCGTCGACGGCCGCTCGAAGAAGGCGCACCGAATTGCGGTTGAGCTGACCCGCGGGCCCATCCCTGACGGCCTCGAGGTCGACCACCTCTGCTCTAACACCTCGTGCGTAAACCCCAGTCACCTCGAAGCTGTGACCCACGCCGTCAACGTGGCCCGAGGACGGCTCGCGGAAGCGAACGCGAGGCGAGGCGCCGAGCGAACGCACTGCAAACGCGGGCACCTGTTCGACGAGAGGAACACCTCTCGCAACAGTTTCAACGGTCGTCGCTTCTGCCGGACGTGCTGCAACGACGCTCAGCGCCAACGCTTCCACGCAAGAAAGGAGGCCCCCATTGCCTCACTGGCGTAGCTACACCGACCGCGAAACGATGGGCGCCTGGGACCTCGTCGATCGCGAGGGGAAGCCGAGAGACTGGCCGCTCGAGATCGTGAAGGTCGAGGGCGGAATCGTGAAGTCAAAAGAGAAGCCGAAGGGCGAGCGTCGCCCGTTCGTCTACTTCCGCAACGCGCGCAAGCCCCTCGTCTGCAACGCGACGAACGCGGAAGCCATCAGCTCGATGGCGGGCAGCGAGGACACCGATCGCTGGATCGGACTGCGTATCACGCTCTACCCAACGACGGTGAAGAGCGGGAAAGGGAAGATGGTTCCCGGCATTCGTATTCGGCCGATGAAGGCCAATCACGCGGAAGACATGGGCGACGGCCAGGCCGTCGACGAGGCGATGCGCGCACAGCAAGAGGCCGCGATAGCCGGAGAGGAGCACGAACGATGATGGCGATGGCAAACGAGCAGAGAGTGGAGTGCAAAGAGTGCGGCGGGTCGGGGCGCGGTCCGGAGCAATCCGAGGGCGCGGGCGACGTAGTGCAGGGCAAGTGCGATCGCTGCGACGGCCGAGGGCTCGAACCTGCGCCGAAGAGCGACGCGCTCGCGAAGGTCGCGAGCGGCCTCGAGCCAGAGAGCGCGAAGACGCTGCGCGCGACGTTCGACACGCTCTTCGCCCAAGCCGAGGAGTGGACCGCGCGTGCCAACGACATCAAGGTCACGAGCATCGACCAGAAGCGCGAGATGAAGCTCGCGCGCGAGAGCCGCCTCGCTCTCCGCGACATCCGCGTGAAGGCGGAGCACGCACGGAAGCGACTCAAAGAGGACTCCGTTCGTCAGGGGCGCGCGATCGACGGGATGGCGAACATCATCAAGGCGCTCATCGAGCCGATCGAGGAGGTGCTGCTCGAGAAAGAGCAGTTCGCCGAGCGCTTCGAGGCGAAGCGCAAAGAGGAGCTACGCGCCGCGCGCGAGGAGGCCCTCCGTGCGCTCGGCACCGATCCGCGCGCCTACGCGAACCTCGGAGAGACCGACGAGGAAACGTGGGCGATCACGCTGCAAACGGCGAAGGACGCGCGCGACGCCCGGGTGCGCGCGGAGAAAGAGGCCGAGGAGGTTCGTGTCGAGGCCGAGCGCATCGCGGCGACGAAGCGCGAAGAGCTTCGCAAACAGAAGGCGAAGGAAGAGGCCGAGCGCGCGGAGCGAGAGAAGGCGACGGCCGAGGAGAACGCGCGCCTCAAGAAGGAACGCGACGAGCTCGAGGCGCAGCGGGCCAGGGAACGCGAGGCCGCTCGAGTGGACGCCGAGCGCCAGGCCGCCGTCGAGAAGACGAAGCGTGACGCGATCGCCGAGGAAGCTCGGAAAGAGCGCGCCGACAAGGAGCGCGTCGAGCGCGAGCTCGCGGCCGAAAAGGCCAAGGCTGACGCCGCCGCGAAAGCCGAAGAAGAACGGAAGCACGCGCTCGAGCTCGAGGCTCGAGCGGCCGCACTCGCGCCGGACAAGGAGAAGCTGTCGGCGTTCGCGACCGCCCTCCGTGGCCTGCCCGTCCCCGAGCTCGCGTCGCCGGCGGGCGTCGAGGCGCGCGCCAAGCTGCTCGAACAAATCGAGAAGTTCGCGCGGTGGGTCGACAAGACCGGAGCCTCGCTGTGAAGCGCCCGGACGACGACTCCGAGACGGACATCGAAGGCGAGGACGAATCGAACGAGCAGCTCGAGGAGACCGACGAAGAAGACGACGGCGACGAGGACGAGGAGCGACCAAAGCTCTCGTTCATGTCGGGAGCTGCGCTCTCCCGTTTGCCCCGTCCACGACCCGAATTTGCCACCCCGAAAGAGAGACTCGAAGAAGCCATGCCTACGCCGCCGAAAGAAATCGCCCGCGCGATCGTCACCACGTACCACACGCTCGAGCGCAAGCTCGGGCGCGCCCCCGGGAACGCCGAGATCATCGACGCGACCAGGGTGCCCGGGGCCACGCGCGGCGCGCAGATGACGCGTGTCTACTCAGTGCTCAAGGCTGCAGGGCTCAAGGGCGGCGGCACGCCCAAGGCGCCTCCGCCTCCGCCGTCGTCATCCTCCGCGGCCGTCGAGACGAACGACGAGAGCACCCCCGAAGTCGCGCAGCCGAAGCCCGACTATGCCCCTCGCCCGCTGCGCCAAGAGCTCCACGAGCGCCGTGAGGCCGCCCTCGGGCGCATGCTCGAGGCGGCCGGCGAGATCCGCGCGATCGACGTGACGCTCGCGACGATCGGCGAGTCCCGTGCGTGACGACGAAGGGGACGATCTTCCGTTCGGCGACGACGAGCCCGAGCTGCTCGCCCCCACGACCGAGCAGCGCACCTCGCGCGAAGACGGCACGCACGGCTTCTCCGAGCTCAAGCGGCTCAACCTGTCCGGCAAGCAGTACGTGCACGCTTGCAACGAGCGGCGCGCTCCTACGCCGGACATGCTGCTCGGGACCGCCGTTCACCAGATCGTGCTCGGCACCCTGCCCGGCAAAAAGAAGCTCGTGCGGTTCGACGGCAAAGCTCGGCGCGGCAAGGTGTGGGAGGCCTTCGCCGCGCGGCACGAGGGCGCCGAGATCGTCACCGCGACCGAGTGGGCGAAGGCCGAAGTGATCGCGCGCGCCGTGAAGGCCGACCCGCTCGCGCAGGCCCGACTTGAGGGATCGCGCCTCGAGGTGCCGCTTGAGTGGGAAGAGGACGGCATCAAGTACTCGACGAGCGGCGTCGACATCATCCAGCCGCCGAGCGTTGGCAAGCTCGGCGACTTCAAGACGAGTCGCACTGTCGAGCCCGAGCGCCTCATGCGCCAGGCGTTCTCGATGCTCTACCACTGTCAGCTCGCGTTCTACCGGCGCGGCGCGCGAGCAAACGGCATCGACGTGTCGAAGGGCGCGTTCCTCCTCTGCGTCGAGATCGGCGGGCCACACGAGGTGGTCGATCTCGAGCTCACCCCCGAGCTGCTCGAGCTCGGCGACAAGACCGTCGCGTTGTGGGTCGAGAAGCTCCGCCGGTACCGCGACGCGAACCAATGGCCCGGCTACGCGCAGAGCCCGATCCCCTGGGATGTTCCCAGTTGGATGCGACCCGATGAGTACGAAGACGAGGACGACAACCCATGAACGACGACGACCGCAAGCACGAGGCCGGCCGACTCCGAACCGAGCTCGTCGGCGCAAAGCACCGAACGGATGAAGCTCGCAAAGTGGCATCGACCGCCCTCGCGAGCCTCGGCGCGGCCGCGCTCGAGCAGCGCGCGCTCGAGGAGAAGATCCACAAGCTCGAATGCCCGGTCTGTTCGCTCCTCACGCTCCTCACGAAGGACCGGCCGGAACCCGTTCGGAGCCCCTGCTCGACATCAAACTAGGACGTGGACCGGGGCACCCAACGGGCACGCGCGCACATGAGGCTCGGCGCCACGGCGAGCGCGCGGACAGACCTCCCCCGTCTCGACCGGTGGCGAATTGGGTGAGTCGAGGGCTGTCGCAATCAGGGATACCGCACGCGTTGGCGCGCGTGAGCACGGGACGGGGTTCGAGACCCCGGCGATGGGCAAACGTCAAACACATTGCGAGGACTCAAATGCAGAAGCGCAACATCTACGTCGCCAGCTCATGGCGCAACGCTATTCAGCCCGCCATTGTCCACGCGCTCCAGAGCATTGGACACGACGTCTACGACTTCCGAAATCCGCCTGGCGGCACCGGCTTTTCTTGGCGGTCGATCGATCCCAATTGGGAGCGTTGGACGACGGAGCAATACCGCGCCGCGCTTCAGCACCCGCTCGCGCAAAAGGGGTACGCGTCGGACATCACCGCGCTCCGTGCGTGCGACACGTGCGTCCTCGTGCTCCCGAGCGGCCGCTCCGCGTCGTGGGAATTCGGCTATGCGATGGGCCAAGGCAAGACGGGATTCGTGTTCCAGCTCGGCCAGTGCGAGCCCGAGCTCATGTACCGAGAGGCGACGATCCTCGCGAGCATGCCCGAGCTGTTCGACGCGTTCGGTGAGCCGGGGCAATTCTCGTGAGCTCGAAGAAGAAAGCCCCCGCCGCGGCCACCGAAGCCGACGCCGGCGCGACGAGGAGCATCCCGCTCGAGCAAATCGTCGAGAGCCCCACGAACCAACGCCGCACCTTCCGCGACCTCGACGAGCTCGCCGACACGATCCGCGCGCACGGCGTGTTGCAGGCCGTGCTCGTGCGCCCGCTCGGGGCCGACTTCGAGCTCGTCTTCGGGGCGAGGCGTTTCCGAGCCGCCAAGCTCGCGGGCCTCTCGCATATCCCCGCGACCGTGCGCGAGCTCTCCGACGCGGCCGCCCTCGAGCTGCAGCTCATCGAAAACAGCAAGCGCGACGACGTGCACCCGCTCGAGGAGGCCGACGGCTACCGCGAGCTGCACGAGCGGCACCACGTCCCGATCGAAGAGATCGCCGCCAAGCTGAACCCGTTCACGTGCGAGGTGACGATCTTCGACGCGTCCGTCGCGGTGACGGTTGGAGAGGTGGTCTCGTGACCGGCCCCACCGACGCGGAGCTTATCCGCCTGCTCGTCGACTGCCCGGACATGGCCACCGCGTTCCGGCGGGGCATGGCGCACGAGAGGGGCGATCTCCTCGCTTGGGCGATTCGCCGGGGCGCTCGCCTTCTCGCCGAGCAGGTCGAGCGAGGCGCCCACGTCGGCGCCGCGAAGGTCGAACCGGCGCCGGCGCCACCTCGTCGCTTCCCCGTGCTCGGTAAGGACGGCAAGCGCGTGCCGCCCGTTCCGTGGGGTCTCCTCGCTCCCCACGAGGAACAAGCGCAGAGGAACCACGGGCAGACGCTCGAGCAGCTCGCCGGTCGTGGAGGCCTCGGCGCGAGCGAGATGCTCGCGATCCTCGAGCGTAGGCCGTTCCGCGCGATGGCACCGGAAGAGTCGTGCGCGCGGCTGACCGACGCCATCAACGCGTGGAACGTGAAGGGGTCTCACGATGCCGATCCGGTCTGAAATGCGGCACCTCTACCCGCCGCCGGCGGAGTGGAAAAAGCTCCGCGAGGCGGTGCTCGCTCGCGCTGAGAACGCGTGCGAGTGCCGCGGCGAGTGCGGCGCTCGGCACGCCGACGGGGCGTGCTGCATCCCGAACGCTATCCTCGCCGCCCGCTACGTGGCCGACGGCGAGGAGCGGTGGCACAAGCATCTGCATTCGGGCGACTGCATCGGCGAGCCCTCGTGCTCCGACGCCGAATCTCCTGGCGCGAAGGTCGTTTGCGTCGTCCTCACGATCGCGCACCTCGACCACGATCCGGCGAGCAACGCGTTCGAGAACCTCCGCGCGTTCTGCCAGCGGTGTCACCTCCGCTACGACCGCGCCGAGCACGCGAAGAACGCGGCCGCCACGCGAGCGCGGAAGGCTGGCCAAAGAGGGCTCTTCTGATGGGCCGCCGACGGCTCGACCGAAGACCGGAAACGATTGGAGGTGTCTCGTGAACGCGATCGATCTCATGGCCGACCAGCTCGCCGCCGCGGTGCTTCAACGCGTGAGCGTCGGCGACGACCTCGTCGAGCTCCCTGGCCCGTTCGAGCGCCAGGCCTGCGAAAAGCTCCGCACAAGCGGCGAGCTTCCCGCACGCAAAATCGGGCGCAAGTGGTTCGCTCGCAAGAGCGATCTCCTCGCGCTCATTCCCGCGAAGGGCCAACGCGTCGAGCGCGAGCCCGCCGCGGCCAACGATGCCGAAGAGTACGCTCGGCTCGTGCAACGCAGCCAATGAGCACCTTCCTCCCCTCGAAGTCTCCTCGCCGCCCGCACCGCTTCCGGCTGCGCCTGCGCGACGGTAGCAAGTCGAAGCGTCTCGACTGCCCGCCGCGCCCGGACGGCGGCATGATGACCGAGGTGGAGGCGCGCGCGTACGCCGCCCGCATGCAGGCGCGCGAGGACAAGAGCGGCGCGCTGCTCGCCCTTCGTGAGGCGAAGCGCCCGGTGTCGTCGACGAGCGACGAGACCGCCGACCAGTGGCACGCTCGCTTCGCCCCGACGCGGAAGGGCGGAGCCAAGTACCGTCGCTCGTGCGCGTCCGTTTGGGGGAAGTGGGTCTCGCCGCTCATCGGGAGCGTGCCGATGACCTCGCTCGAGAAGCGTCACGCCGTGCTCGTGCGCGACAACATCGATCGCGCCGTGAAGGACGGTCGGCTTCGCGGCACGTCGCCGGCGAACACGTGGTCGGTCTTCGCGTCGGCCATCCGCGCTTCGATGCGTTCGAAGGACGCCGAGATCGCGGTGCGCGCCGACCTTCCGGATATCCTGGCCAACGTGCTCGCGCCGGACAACGGAGTGAGGGCGGAGCGCACGTTCCTCTACCCTTCCGAGTTTGCGCGGCTCATAGAGTGCGAGGCGGTGCCACTCGAGTGGCGCGAGCTCTACGTGCTCGCGGCGTACACCGGCCTTCGCCCCAACGAGCTCCGCGCGCTCGAGTGGCGCGACGTCGACCTGCGCGCGGGAATCATCACGGTCGTGCGGGCGTGGGATGACGGCGCGAACGCGAGCCGCGAGTCAACCAAGTCCGAGGCGGGCCGGCGCATCATCCCGATCTTCCCAAACACGATTCCGTTGCTCGAGCGCCTGCGTGCGCGGCGCGCGTCGTCGCGCGTGACGCAAATGCTCGACACCACGAGCACGGACGCGACGGCGAACGCGCTGCGAGGCCACCTTCGCGCGGCAGGCATCGCGCGCACGCGCGTCTACCAGCGCACGGCTCACGACGAGCCCGCGGACTTCCGCACGCTCCGCGACTCCTATGCAACGTGGAGCGCGCTGCAAGGCGTGCCGGTGCAGGTACTCCAGCGCCGCCTTGGGCATCGCGACATCGCCACCACGAACGGCTACGTGAAGCAGGCTGAGATGTTCGAGGGGGCCGTACTGGGCACTCCCTTTGATGTGCTCCCCGCTTCGCTCACGACTGGACCGGAACTTGGACCAACCACCACGAAAGCAGGGAGAACTATGGTTGCGCGGGTAGGATTTGAA
>JAAFHV010000036.1:0-45000 GCA_013297655.1 Myxococcales bacterium
CCCTCGTGCATATTACATGCAGTTCGTGGAGCAGCGCGGCGCGCGCGACGGCCTCGGATGCGATGGCCACCCGAGCCGACGCACCCAGGAAATCACCGCTGCGCAGCTCGTGAAGGCCATCCAGAAGAAGACCTGCTGGTGATCGCGTGAGCAACTACCGCCCCGGGCCTCAGCGCGCAAAATCGGCCTCCCAAGTCCAATACGAGGCGATGCAGCGGCGCATCACGCAGCGCCTCGGTGAGTTCGGCGAGCGCGACGCCGACGCGGTGGTCGCCGATCCGTTCGACGACAGCCACTTCAAAGAGACGCTCCGGGTCATCGGCGTGCTCTTCGTGGTGTCGGCGGCGCTCACGTACACGATAGGCACCCAGTCGCGCGCGCTCAACATCGTCGCGGCGCTCGCCGTCGCAGCCCTGCTTCACCACGTGCTCACCCGGTATCCGGTCCACGTGAGCGCGCGGTACTTCCTCGCCGGCGCGATCTTCCTCGAAGCCGCGACCGACATTCCCACCTTCTGGAAGCCGCCGCTCGCCTTCGCCGACGTCGCGTTTTACGCGTCGCTCAAGGATTTCGCGGGCGTGCCGGGCATGTCGCTCCCGTTCTTCTTCTTCGGGGCACTTTACCTCCTCTACCGCGCGCGGAAGGAGGCGCTGCGAAACGAGGACATCGTTCTGCCGCCCCCGCACGCCATCAAGACGATGCTCTTTTTCCTCGGCGCCGTGCTCGCGCTCGAGGCGTTCGGGCTCGCGCGCGGCGGAAATCTGCAGCCGTCGTTCTTTCAGATTCTCCATCTGCTCACGCTGCCGATCGTCGCGATCGCGTTCCTCTATGCCTTCCGCGGCACCGAGGATCTGCCCGCGCTCGGCACCATCGTGGTCACCGTCGCGGTGGCGCGGAGCGCGCTCGTGGCGGGCACGTACTTCACCCTCGCGCGAAACTTCAAAGACACCGAAGGCTTCTTCGTCACCACCCACGCCGACACCGTCCTCTTCGCGACCGCGCTTTTTGCGCTCATTTCGTACGCTGCGCACGTGCGGGAGCGAAAGATCGTGCTGCGGTGCCTCGGGCTCGCTGCGCTCGTGTTCGTGGGCGTCGCGCTGAACAACCGCCGGCTCGCGTTCGTGTCGCTCGGGGCCGCCCCGGTGATGATGTACCTCTCGCTCGAGGAATCGCCGACCAAACGCAAGGTGACCCGCGCCGCGTTCCTCTTCGGAGCCCTCGCCCTCGTCTACGTGATCGCCGGCGCGCAGGTCGAGGGCGACTCGCCGCTGTTCAAGCCCGCGAAGCTCGCGATGAGCGTGCTCGACCAGAAAGACTCGTCGAGCGAGTCGCGCGACATCGAGAACTACAACCTCATCTACACGATGAGCCAGAGCCCCTTTATGGGCACCGGCTTTGGCTGGGAATACAAGGAAAAGCTCCAGCTTTACGACATCTCGAACCTCTTCGCGCTCTACCGGTACATCGCCCACAACGGCGTGCTCTGGATCTGGTCGGTCGGCGGCGTGGTCGGGTTCACCGCGCTGTGGCTCATCTATCCGCTCACGATGACGCTCGGCATTCGTGCGTACCGGACCTCGGAGGAGCCCGTCGAACGCGCCGCCGCGCTCACGGGGATCGGCGTCGTCGTCGCGACGCTCGCGCAAATCTGGGGCGACCAGGGCTGGAACAGCTACCTCACGCTCATCTTGTTCGCGCTCGCGTTCGCGACCGTCGCGCGCCTCGAGGCCAAAGGCCAAGGCGACGGCTGAGCCTCGCACGCGATTGAATCGTCCGGGATAGGCGGAAGGTTGGCGCCTCGTCGATGTTGCGCTAGGTTCCGAGCTGCGGGGGGGTCCGCAAGGCCCGCGATACGCTTGTCTTTCACACAATCGTCACGGGATCGTGACCGCGGGGCTCTCATGAATGCGGCGCGTCACGAGGCGTCGTGGTAGTGTGAAGGTGGTCCCCGAGTCATGGGTTTCGAAGAGCGTCGCATCGGTTCGTTGATCGGCAAATGGCGGGTCGACTCCCTCTTGGGGTCGGGCTCGATGGCCTCCGTTTACGCCGTGACCCACCGCAACGGCTCACGCGCGGCGCTGAAGATCCTCCACGGCCAGCTCTGCACCGACGACGCGGTGGTCGAGCGATTCTTGAGCGAGGGCTACCTCGCCAACGTGGTGAAGCACACCGGGATCGTGCGCGTCTTCGACGACGGCATGACGGACGAGGGCTGCCCGTTCCTCGCCATGGAAATGCTCGAGGGCGAGACGCTCGAGGACTACCGCGAGGCGACCGGCCCGAAGCTCAGCCTGGAGACGACGGTCGGCATCACCGACAGCATCATGGACGTGCTCGCCGCCGTGCACGCGGGCGGCGTCATTCACCGCGATCTCAAGCCCTCCAACGTTTTTCTCACGACCGATCGGCAGATCAAGCTGCTCGACTTCGGCGTCGCGAAGCTCTCCGACAAGAAGTCCGTGAGCAAGCTCTCCCTCGTCGGCATGGTGCTCGGCACGCCCGCGTACATGGCGCCCGAGCAGGCCCTCGGAGCGCGTGAGGCGGTCGACGCGCGGTCCGATATTTTTGCTCTCGGCGCCATCGTGTTCACGATGCTCACCGGCGAGAACGTGCACCCGGTCGAGGGCACGCAGCAGAAGCTGCTCGCCGCGGCTACGGCCAAGGCGCGCTCCCTCGGCAGCGTGCTCCCCGACATCGCGCCCGGCATCATCGCGGTCGTCGACCAGGCCCTCCAATTCAAGAAGGACGATCGCTGGCAGACGGTCACGCAAATGCGCAACGCGCTGAAGGAGGCGACCGAGCTCGCCCGCGCGCGCAGCCTTCGTCCGCCACCTCCATCCACGGCGCGCCTCTCGTCGACGGAGCGCGGCACCGACGGAACGCTCGTAAACGTGAGCGCCCCCACGTTCGAGACCGAGCCGGTGCTCCCGAGCGACGACGCCGCGAACGTGAGCACGAAGGTCGCGAAGACCCTGCTCGGCATGCCCGCGAGGCCCGCGCCGAAGGGCCCGCACGACGTGGTCCCTGCGCGCGGAAATCCGCTCGAGACGACACAAATCGGCATCGCGAACCCCTACGGTCTCGTCGCGCCGCCGATCGAAAACGCGCCGCTGCCTGCCACCGCGAGCGGGCAGTACCTCGCCGTCCCCGACGTGAGCGAGAGCGGCCGCGTCGACTTCTTCTACGGGAAAGACGGGCACGCGCACCCGCCGAGCAGCCAGATCAACCTCAAGACCTCGCTCCCGTTCGCGGCGCCGCACGCGAGCGCCGGCGCGAGCACCGGCGCGTCGAACAACGGCTCGTACCCGTCCGGCGCGGAGACCTCGATCGACGACGTCGAGGGAATGCCCCGGCGCACGAAGTGGCCTATTTTTGTAGGACTTGCGGCGGCGATCGCGGTGATCGCGGGCGCCGGAGTCTACATGCAGGCGAGCAAGAGCACCGCGAACGGCGGGGTTCCGTCCGCGTCGCCCTCGCTCTCGGCCACGGCCCCTGCCCCATCGTCCCGTCCGTCGGCGCTCCCAACACAGCAGGTGATCGAGCTCGATCCGCCGCTGAAGAGCGCGTCTCCGCCGGTGTCCGGTGTAAAGCCGCCGCCGCCCGCGCCCACGGCCATCAAGCCTTGGGCTCCGCCCACCACGAAGCCGATCGAACCGAAGCCAAAACCTTCCGCTGCGAAGCCGGTCGAGCCCACGCCGCCGGACATCGAAATCCTGCAGTAACCCGCGTCGCCTCGGCGAACGTCGAAGAGGGTGGAAGCCCTTCGCGCGACCTCGTGGCCGATCGATCGCGTTCCGTTCGCACGAGCTCCGCGCGGCGCGTTTGGCTCGATTTGCTCGTGGGCGCGCGGCGCGAGCGTGGAAGCCAAGGAATTTTCAGGCACCCGAACGTGTGTGGTAACTTGGCGGTGGAGGTATCTCCGGACGATGGCGAAAGACGGCACCCTCTTTCAGACGGTCGACAACAAGAGCGCTCCCGGGAGGGGCGGAGGCGGCGGGCGTCGTGGTGGCGGAAACCGCCAAGACGACGACGAAGCAGCGAGCCTCGGCGATCGTGTTCGTGACGCAGCGAAGGCCGCGAGCCGCAGAAAAGCGCTCACCGCGTTCGTCGCCATCATTTGCCTCGCGATGACCGTCGTCGCGTCGATCTTCGCGCCCAAGTCGTACGAGGTCGAAGGCAAGGTGCTCGTCACGCGCGCGACGCTCATCGGCGCCGCGGCGACCTACACCACGCCCGAAGAGGCGAAGGCGCAGGCCAAGCAGTTCGAGGAGCAGATTCGCTCCCGCGACAACGTGCTCGCGCTCATCAAACAAGCGCAGCTCGTCGAGCGCTGGGACTCGATGCGCCAGCCGCACCGTCGCCTGCTCGACCAGCTCGGCGCGAAGGTAGGAAGCGCCCCGCCCTCCGACGAGCAAAAGTTCGACGCCCTCATGAAGACGCTCGACGCGAAGATTCGCGTCACGGTGGACGACGCCACCGTCAGCATCTACGTCGAGTGGCCCGACCCCACCGCCGCGCGCGACATCGTCGCGAACGCGATGAAAAACTTCCAAGACGCGCGCTACGGCGTCGAGATCGGCGGCATCAACGAGCAGCTCAAGATCTTGGAGACGAACGTCGCTCGCGCCCAGGGCGAGGTCGCCGCGGCGGCCACCGAGCTCGCGATTCGTCAGCGCGACTTGAACGCGAAGCAGCCGGACACCACGGTGCTCAAGTACATCCCGCGTGGCGGCGCCACTGCTCCGCCCCCGGGCGCCGACCCGGTGCTCGCGAAGAAGCTCGAGCAGATCCGCGGGGAAAAACAAGCCCTCGAGGACCAGCGCCAGCAGCGCGTCGCGCAGCTCCAGACGCAGCTCCAAGAGCTCCAGCAGCAATACGCCGATGGCCACCCGGCGGTGAAGGCCGTGAAGGACAACATCCGCGCGGCGCAGCAAGATCCGCCCCCCCTCGCGGCCTTGAAGACGCAAGAAGCCGACGTGCTCGCGCAGATCGAAACGCAGAAGAAGGCCGCCGCGAGCGCGGTCGACCCGAACCCGAAGCCGACGTCGGTCGCGGTGCAGGTGAACGTGCCGTTCGACGCCGGCGTGCCCGCGCGCCCCAAGTCGATCAGCGACGTGCAGGCCGAGTTCGACACCGCTCGCAACAAGTACGACCAGCTCACCACCAAGCTCGAGTCGGCCCGCATCGAAGCGCAGACGGCCGAAGCAGGCTTCAAGCGTCGGTACTCGGTCACCCGTCCGGCCGAGCTGCCCGCCGGCCCGAAGCGCCCCTCGGGGCTCATCGCCGCGCTCCTCGGACTCTTGCTCACCGTCATCGCGGCGCTCGCCACCGCCGCCATCGCCGACCGCTTCTCGGGCATCTTCTTCGAGGCCCGCCACGTGCGCGACCGCCTCGGGATCCCCGTCTTCGGCACCATGAAGTGGTAACGAACCGTCTCGGCATCTTCTTCGAGGCCCGCCACGTGCGCGACCGCCTCGGGATCCCCGTCTTCGGCACCATGAAGTGGTAACGAACCGTCTCGACGAGCGGGCCGTCGCGTCCTCCTTGGCCCCGTAAATTCCCGCATCGAGGGGCGACCGTCGCAAGTCGTCGCGCGGCGTCCCTCCCATCGTGATCGGCGGCGACGCGCGCACGTGATCATGATATCGCTCGAATAGAAGGGCTCCGGGCTCCTCACGCGCTGAGGACGACGGGGCTCGACCATCTCCCACGATGTTTCCCTTCGCGACCCTCCCGCCCATGGACACCACGAGCACCGTGGCTGCGCAGGTGCGTGTCGAAGAGCGTGGAAGATTCACGAACGAGACCACGAGCCTCGCGGTGAAGCCGCTCACGAAGCCGGTGCTCGAGAGCGAGCTCGCGCCGCAGCTTCGCTACGATTTGATCTGGGACCACGGGTTTTCCCACTTCGTCGCGATCTACTCGCCGCGCTTCATCATCCCGG
The DNA here is from genome assembly GCA_013297655.1 of Myxococcales bacterium. Taxonomy (GTDB): domain Bacteria; phylum Myxococcota_A; class Polyangia; order Polyangiales; family Polyangiaceae; genus JAAFHV01. The sequence goes on from JAAFHV010000036.1 coordinate 5,945, forward strand.
ACACCACGAGCGTCGACACCCTTCGCTTCTCGAGCCCCACCGCCGACGAAGTGAACCAAGCGTTCGTGAACAACACCACGCCGCCGCAGCAGTTCGGCGCGTTCCACAACATCGGCCTCGGCCTCGAGATCGAGCAGAAGCGCTCGCACATCGGCATTTACCAGTTCGCAGGGTACGGCCCGATCTCGAACACCGCGCTCCTCGTGCAGAAGCCCTGGGCCGGCGAGGGTCTCCCCGCGCCGCCTTACCCGATCATCCCCACCCTCGGCGCGACGTCGTTCAGCCTGCTTTTTTTGCAGACGCAGGCCTTCGTGAACTTCCGCCTCACGCGCAGGGTCACGCTCACGCCGCTCGCGACGTTCGGCGCGTTCGGTGGCTCGGACGACGTATCCCGAGGGAAAATCCCGCTCACGTACGGCCCCGGTGGGCGCCTCACGCTCGACGTGAAGCTGAGCCCGCTCGACACCTCGAAGACCTCGGTCGGTGCAGGATACACGTTTCCCGCGCTCTTCCAGGGCGACCTCCAGGGCTCGCCCACGATCCGTATCGAGACGGAGCAGCGCCTCGTCCACCAGTGGAAGCCGCTCATCACGAGCGAAGCGGCGTTCGGCGCCGAGGTCGCGGCCAACCCCACGTTCGGCTCGCGCCTTTACCCACGGGGTGAGCTCAGCACCACCTACGGCATCGATCACCGCGCGAGCGAGACACGCTTCGCGATCGTGGGCCGGCTCGGGCCGTGGATCAACCTCCTGTCCGGCGACGTGGAGCAAAAAACCGAGGCGATCGTCGCGGTGAACCACCGCATCGACAAGGTCACCCTCCGTGGGCAGGCGTCGGTTGGCGGCATCGTCGGAAACGTGGACGTCATCTCCACCTACCTCTTGGCGACCGGCCAGGCGGGCGTCGCGTACCAGCTCACGAAGCACATCTCCGCCGACATGGGCGTGCGCCTCACGAACCAATCGTTCTCGAACGCGCAGCGCAGGTTCGACACGCAGCAGCTCATGATCTTCGGTGGCATCACGGTCGCGAGCGATCCCCCTCTTCGCCTCTGAGGTCTCATGAGCGTGGAACCGCCGAACGGGTCCGAGAGCACGGTGGGCGAGGCTCCCGCGGGCGGTGAAGCCGTCGCCGCGACCGACGTCGCGACCGCCGTGAAGACCGAAGAGGCGACCACCGAAGCGCCGAGCGACGACCACGCCGCAAAAGAGGAAGAGCACGCCCAACGCGACGTCGCGACGGCGATGCGGAACGCGGTGAAGCTCGGCCTCTCGCTCATGGCGACGTGGGCGGTCGCTCTCGGCGTACGCTTCATTTTGCCGCGATTTCTAGGGCCGGAGCGCTTCGGTCAGTACACCTGGGCGGAGAGCACCGCCGCGCTCGCGTTCATCTTCGCCGGCCTCGGGCTCAACACGTACATCCAGCGCGAGGTCTCGGTAAAGCCGTCCCACGCGTCGGACTTTTTCGGCGGGGTGCTCGTCGCGCGGCTCACCGTGATGCTCGCGCTCTTCCTCGCGCTCTACGGTTACGCGGCGCACGCGGAGAACGACCCGGAGGTGCACCTCACCGTGCTCGTGTTCGGCCTCACGCAGGCGCTCATGGTCACGAACGAGTCGCTCGCGGCGCTCCTCCAAGCGAGCACCAAGGTGGGTCGCCTCGCGATCGCGAACGTCGCCGCGAAGCTGGTCTGGGGCGTAGGCGTGGTCGCGATGGTGCAAGTCACGCATCGCTATCCGCTCCTCGCGCTGCCCATGTTCTTGGCCGAGCTGTTGAAGGCGCTCGTGCTGTGGCCTTCGGTCCGCAAAGAGGTCGGGCTCGTCCTTCGGTTCGACTCGAAGGTCACGAAGACGGTGCTCATCGCGTGCATTCCGTTCTTCGTGAACACCATCTCGTACACGATGGGAAACAAGCTCGACGTCGCGCTCTTGAAGTCGCTCGCGACCGACGCGAGCAAGGGCGTCGCGGAGGCCGCGCAGGCCGCGAAGGTGGAGGTGGGCCTCTACGGCGCCGCGCAGAACCTCGCGTCTCTCGCGATGCTCCTCGCGCCCCTGGAAGCGTGGGTGATCACGCCGCTCCTTACCCGCGCCTTGAAGCGCAGCGAGGACGAGTTTTTTGCGATCTTGCGGCGCGCGGTGGAGGGCATCTTGATCGTCGCGATCCCGGCGACGATGACGATCAGCCTCGGGGCCAGCTTGTGGGTGCGCCTCACCACCGGCGCGAAGTACCTCGACGCCGCGGCGAGCCTCCAGCAGCTCGCGCCTTCGTTCGTGTTCACGTATGCGGCGGTGCTCTTCGCGACGGCGCTCATCATCATGAAGCGCTCGTGGAGCGTCACGCTCATCTCGCTCTCGCGCCTCATGCTCCAGCCGCTCCTCATGTGGCTCGTCATTCCTTGGGCACACAAGAAGTTCGGCGTCGGCGGCGCGGGCATGGGCGACGCGTTCTGCTTCACGTTCCTCGAGCTCTACGCGTCGATGGTGTTCCTCTACACGCTCGGTCGCCGCGCCCTCGACAAGCGCCTCCTCGCCGCGCTCGGCAAGTCGATGCTCGCGTATGCCGCGGCGTCGGCGGTGGATCACTTCTCCAAGCCGTACCTCGGCGATCTGCGCATCGCCGCCGACCTCGTCGTGTATCTCGTCGTCGTGCTCGCGACGGGCGGGGTTCGCCTGTCCGACGTGAAAGCGGTCATCGGCATGGTGCGGAACCGAAAGAACCTCGCGAAGTAAGGCCGCTTCGTGATGCATGCACGATGCACCCAATTCGGCTCTCCGCCGGATCCCGTGAAACGTAGGTAGATTCGAGCGCAGGTTGGAAATTCCGACGCCGGCGCCGCTTTTTCCTAAGTGACGGCGAAGACCTCGCGATATCCTTGACGCGTCGTGCAAATCGTTCCCGGAGCCCGCCTCGGCCAATACGTCTTCGAGCGTCCACTCGGGGTAGGTGCGTTCGGCGTGGTCTGGCTCGCGGCCCTCGAGGACGCGCCGCAAACGAAGGTCGCGATCAAGGTGCTGCACCCGCAGGCGGCCGTCTCCCACGAGAGCGTGGAGCGCTTTCGGCGCGAGGCCCGCGCGCTGAAGCAGCTCTCGAGCCCGCACATCGCGCGCATGCACGAGTTCGTGGTCGGCCCGCCGTTCGGCTTCGCGCTCGTCATGGAGTACATCCAGGGCGAGATCCTCTCGAGCGTCTTCAAGCGCACCAAGCTCGGCGTCGAGGACGCGATCTACCTCGGGCAGAACCTGCTCCGCGGCGTCGTCGAGATGCACTCCCACGGCATCATCCATCGCGACCTCAAGCCCGCGAACGTCATGCTCCGCCCTCTGCAAACCGGTTGGCGCGCCGTGATCTTGGACTTCAACCTGAGCCGCTTCAAAGACGGCAAGGACGAAGAGGGCAAGTCGCAAGGCAGCCTCACCACCATGGGCTCCGCGATCGGCACGATCCCCTTCATGGCTCCCGAGCAAATCGTCGACGCGCGCCGCGCGACCGAGTCCGCCGACGTGTACGCCGTCGCGGCGATCTTGTTCAACGCCGTCGCGGGGGTGCCCGCCTTCGACATGAACAGCTTCCGCGCGAAGCTGACGGACGAAGCGAAGACGGTACCCACCGGGCGCACCGATCCCACCGCGCAAGGGTTCGAGGCGGTCATGGCGAAGGGGCTCAAGCGCAAACCGCAAGAGCGCTACGCGAGCGCCCAAGAAATGCACGACGCGCTCGCCGCGATCCCTCGCATCTCCGCGATCCCGCAGAGCCGCTGAACCTCCGCGCCCTCGCCTCTCCACGAATCGCACTCGAATCGCGAATCGCGCGTCCATGACGGAGAGGCGTTAACAGCCCGTTGATTTTCGGACCGAGGCCGGTCGTCCCTCGTCAGGGACTTCCAAGGGTCGTCGTCCGCGCCCGAACCGCCGAGGCGCGATCCGAGGAGCGCGCGGAGCCTAGTCCCTCGTCAGGGACTTCCAAGGGTCGTTTTCTAGGTGAGCACGCACCGCAGGATTGCGCGCGCTTACAGCGCCGAGACACACGAAGGCGGTCGGGATGCGGCGGCGACCACGCTACAGGCCCGCAAGTCCCTGACGAGGGATTGGCCGACGACGCTACAGGCCCGCAAGTCCCTGACGAGGGACGGGAGAAAATCAACGGGCTGTTACGGGTTGCGGATTTTCGGGGAGCGCGGTTCTCTGGGACTTCGATGCACGTCCTTTATCTGACGACCGAATTTCCGTTTCCAGCGGTAAGCGGCGGGCGTGTCCGAACCGCGGCCGACCTCGCGCTCCTGCAGTCCCTCCCCGAGGTCGGCTCGGTCGATCTTTTGTGCCTCGAGGAGGAGCCCACCCCCGAAGAGGCAAAAAAAGAGCTCGCGGAGAAGCTCGCGAAGGTGAAGCTCACGGGTCCGATTTTTCACCCGATCCACCTGAAGAAGTTCCCCGCTTACGTGCCGCTCGTCGTCGCGCTGCGGGCGGTGCCGGGGTATCCGTATTTGGCCGGAAAGTGGGCCAGCGTTCGCGTTTTATCGGCCCTCGTGAAGCTCGTGAAGAAGCGCAGGCCCGATGTGGTGTACGTCGATCACCTCGGGATGATGGTCTATGCCCCCATCGTCTCGCGGCTCTTGCCCGGGGTGCGGATCGTGCTCGGTCAGCACAACGTGGAGAGCGACTTTTTCGCGCAGTTCGCCGAGCGCAAAACGGGAGTCGTCAAACGAGTCGCCGAGCTGGAGACACGAAAGGCGCGCGCGTTCGAGAAGGCATCGATGAAGCGGGCAGCCGCGGTCGTGGCCATCTCCACCGCCGACCGTGACGCCTTCCGCGAGCTCGCGGGGATCACCGCGCACGTCGTCCCGCAGATGGTGAGCTTCACCCGCACCGAGTGGACCGAGAAGAGCGCGCCCCGGCTCGTCTACGTCGGCAATCTCTCGTGGCACCCGAACGTCGCGGGGCTCGACTGGTTCACCTCCGAGGTGTGGCCTCTCGTGCGCGAGAAGGTGCCCACGATTGCGCTCGACGTGGTGGGCTCGGGGCTGCCGCGCGACGCGAACGGCAAGGAAATCGTCCCCGATCGCTGGAAGCTGCCCGGCATCACGGTGCACGGGTTCGCGAAGGAGCTCGCGCCGCACTACACGAACGCGACCGCGTTCCTCGCGCCAATCTTGGGTGGTTCGGGAGTGCGCATCAAGCTGCTCGAGGGCTTCCGCGCCGGCCTCCCGCTCGTCACCACCGCGGCAGGCGCGCTCGGGCTCCCGGTCGAGAGCGGCCGCGAGCTCCTCGTCGCCGACGATCCTGCCACCTTCGCGAGCCACGTGGCCACCCTCGTGGGCGACGTCGCACTCCAGCGCACACTCAGAGAAAACGCGTTCGCGTTCTTGGAGCGCGAGCACGGTCTCGCGCGGGCTCAAGACGTGCTTCGCGAGGTGCTCGGCCTCACCCCCGCGCCGAGCGTAGCGAACGGAGCAAGCGGCGCGCGGGGCAATGGCGACGGGAGCAAGCCGAGCAAGGCAAGCAAGCCGAGCGGCGCGTCGAACGGAACATAGGCGCACGCAGGGCTCGCGAGGTGGTCTATTCTCGCGGCACAGTGGATAGTCGCAAAAGCCGCCTCGGAGTCGCGCTCGCCGCTCTCGCCTTCTACGCAGTGTTCCTTTACCGGACGAGCTTCGTCCTCGCAGGAACACGCATCTTCGTGCTCTTCGAAGACGCGATGATCTCCATGCGCTATGCACGGAATCTCGCGGAAGGTCACGGCTTCGTCTGGAACGTGGGGGAGGAGCCAATCGAGGGCTTCACGAACCTGCTCTGGGTGCTGTGGATGAGCGTGGGCCACAAGCTCGGCCTCTCCGAGGCGAAGATATCGCTCTTCATCATGCTCACCGGGGTGTGCATCCTGCTCGCGAACGGCTTCGTCGTCGCGAAGATCGCGCGCCGGCTGAGCGACGCGCCGTGGGTGCCTTTGGCCGTGCTCGCGGCCACGCTTTTCGACTACCCGCTCGTGTTCTGGACGCTGCGAGGCATGGAGGTGGGCGCCCTCACGCTCCTCGTCAATACGCTCTTGTGGCTCGTCATCGAAAACGAGGAGAAGTTCTCCTTCGGGCGCACCGTGGCGATGGGCGTGCTCACGGCCGCGGCGTTGCTCCTTCGCTCGGACGCGGTCGTACCGATCGCCCTGATTGGTCTTTATGGCCTCTATACGGCCGAGAAGCGCGTGCTCTTCGCGATCGTGCTCGCCGCCGGCGCGGGCGGCGCGGTGGGCGCGCAGACCGCGTTCCGCATCACGTACTTCCACGATCGACTGCCCAACACGGCTTATCTCAAGCTCATCGGGATCCCGCTCTCGGCCCGTATCAAGCGCGGCGTGTACGTGGGCCTCGAGATGCTCGCGATGCACCTCGCCGTTCCACTCGCGGTGGTCTTCGCCCGCTTCGGCTCGCCGAACAAGGCGTTCTACAAGGACAAACCCACGCGGAGGCGAGTGCTCCTCGGCGCGCTCTTCTTCGCCCAGATCGCCTATGCCACTTACGTCGGCGGCGACGCGTGGGAGTGGATGCTCTACGCAAACCGCTACGCCTGCGTGGGCATGCCCGCGCTCATCGTGCTCGTGGCCATCTCGGTCGACGACCTGCTCCGCTCCGAAGCCGATGCCCACGAGCGCGCGGCGAAGCGCTTCGCGATCGCGGTCGCGGCGATGGGCGCAGTGCTCTTGGCGCTCAACCTGTATGGCAAATTCCAACCCGAGGTCGGCGTCGCGAAGACCATCTATTTCAGCAAGACGCCCTTCGCCCTCGGCGGCGCGTTCGTTGGCGTAGGCGGCGCGTTCTACTTCCTGAAAGATCTCCGCGAAGGCACCGCCGAGGCCCTCGGGTGGATGAAGAAGCAGGTCGCGCACAGACCCACGATCGTGTCTGCCACGCTGATCGCGATGGCGCTTTTGTGGTTCCCCGCCCACGCGACGGCGCTCGGCCGGTGGGCCGGGCAGAACGCGGCGCAGTACCTCGACGAAGCGCGATACACGCGACTCGGCTTTTTGCTACGCGCGACCACCCCCGACGACCATCGCATCGCGGTCGCGGCGGCGGGCGCCACTCCCTACTTCTCGCGCCGGCCTACGGAAGATCTCCTCGGGAAGAACGACAAGCACATCGCGCGTCTCCTCCCGAAGGGCGTGTTCTCCCCCGGCCACGACAAATGGGATTACGAGTGGAGCCTCGGGACGCGTAAATCGCAGCTCATCGTCGAGCCGGTCGACGTGAGCGAGGCCGAACAGAAGTACATCGACGATCTCGGGTTCAAGAAGCTCCCGAACGAGATGCTCCTCCGTGACGGCGCCCCCGGGGTCGACCCTGCCCTCGTCGGCGCCACCGTCGACACCGTCGCCGAGCTCGAAGAAGTGCTCGCGAAGACCAAGTTCGATTACCCCGGCCCGGTGAAAGGCTCCGATCTCGGCGTCGCGGCGGTGCTGTCCATGCTCGCCCTCGCGCTCGTGTTCTTCACCTCGAAAGACAGCGAGTCGTTCGCCCTCCTCGAGGAAAAAGAGCCCGAACCGGTGCCCGGCCCGCCGCCGGCCGACGGCCACGATCACATCCAGACCCTCGACGGCATGCGCGGGATCGCGGTGCTCCTCGTGCTCGTGTTCCACCTCGCGTGGGAGTTCCCGGTAGAGGGCTTCGTCGCGATGCACATGAAGCGGGTGCTCTTCACCGGCTGGATTGGCGTCGATCTCTTCTTCGTGCTCTCCGGGTTCCTCATCACGCGCGGCCTCGTCGCGCCGTCGAAGAAGCCGCTCGGCACGCGGATGAAGATGTTCTGGATGCGGCGCGTGCTGCGCATCTTTCCCCTGTATTATGCATTCATCATCGTGGGCACGCTGATCGGCCTCGCGATGGGCTCGTGGCTGCCGGGGGCCGCCTATTGGCTCTACATGCAGAACTACGTGCTCGCCTTCGACGATCACGAGCTCCGCTGGACGGCCCACTTCTGGTCGCTCGCGATCGAAGAGCAGTTTTACTTCGTGTGGCCGGTCATCGCGCTCGTCACTCCGAAGCGGCGCCTCGTCGGTCTCACCGTCGCCCTCATCTTCGCGTGTGTCGCGTTCCGCGCCGGATTCACCCTCAAGAGCCACATTTGGGACCCGCTCACGACGGTGAAATTTGCCTATCGCGCCACCGTCACGCGCGCCGATGGTCTCCTCTTGGGGGCGCTCGTCGCCACCCTCCAGCGTGAGTCGGCGCACACCCTCGCGCACCTCTGGCGCCGGCTCCGGTTTCCTATCTTCGTGATGACGGGGCTCGGCCTCGTCGGGCTCTACGTGGTCGCGAAGGGCCTCAATGGCTACGACCGGCGCGTGATCGCGGCAGGGTATTTCATGCTCGCCCTCTTCTTCGCGAGCGCGGTCTCCCTCTGCGCCGACGGCAAAATCGGCGACCGCGTGAAGTCGTTCTTGTCGTCCAAGGTGCTCGTGTCGTGCGGCAAGGTCAGCTACGGCATGTACATCTTCCACTGGCCGCTCTTGGCCTTCTCGGTGCCGTGGCTCAAGCGCACCCAGGAGACCATGGGCCAAGGCGGGCGCATCGGCCTCAACTTGGCATTCATGACTGGCTCGATCCTCATCATTTGGGTCGCCGCGCAGGTGAGCTTCCGCTTCTTCGAGAGCCCGTTCTTGAAGCTCAAAGAGAAGTTCCACGGCTGACACGAACGCCTGATTTCCGGGGGGAATCCTAGGTCCGCGCCCCGCTCGGCGCGCTGGCTCGTCGCGCCCCTCGTGCTAGGATTTCACCGCCATGCAGAAGCGTTCGTCCCCTCGGCAACCGGAGCACCCGTACGGTGTCGACGAGCGCCTCGTGATGCCGGAGACACGCTTCGAGGTCATCGATGGAGAGGTCGTCTACGTGAGCCCCGCCGATCCTCCGCACGCGACTCTGCACTCCAAGCTCTCGGCCATGCTCGAGGCCTTCGCGGCGGACGACTACCAGGTGGCGAGCGACATGCTCACGCGTACGTCGGCGAAGGGAGATATGGCTCCGGACGCGAGCGTCTACCCCATCGCCCCCGACCCGGTCACCGGCGGGAGGCAGCTCGAGGAGCTCGCGTTCGAGATCGTGAGCACACAATCGCTCGCCGCCGCTGGCGCCAAAGCCGATGCCCTCACCCGCCGTGGGGTACGTCGCGTCTTCGCGCTCGATGTCTCTCGTCGCCGCGCGCTCGAGTGGTCACGAAAGACCAAGGGGTGGCAAATCCTCGCCCCGAGCGACGTCATCGCAGACCCCGCGCTCGCCCTCCCGCTCCCCGTCCGTGAGCTGGTGAGCGCCGCGAAGGGCGACGACGCCATCGCTCGTGCCTTGCTCGCCAAGCAAAACTCCGTGCTCGCGACGGCGATGGACTCCGCGCGACGCGACGCAAAAGCCGAGGGGAAAGCCGAGGGGAAAGCCGAGGGGAAAGCCGAGGGGAAAACGTCGGCGCTGCTGGCGGTGCTCGCCGCGCGCGGGCTCCCCGTGTCGGAGGAGGTCGCGCGCACCATCCGCGCGACGCACGACGACCGGACGATCCAGCGCTGGCTCGGCGTGGTGAGCACGTGTGGCACGGCAGAAGAAATGCTCCGGGCGCGCGGGCCGTCGAAGCGCACGACGAAGAAGCGCGCGCGCTAATCGATTCGTGGCCGCGCCGTCGCGTTGGACGCTCGTGGGCAATCACTCCACCGGGAGAACACCGAGCGCGGCGCGCACGTCGATCGGGCGATCGACCCAGGCCCAGTGATCCCATCCGTCGGAGATGTCGACCTTCATCGCCATTCCGCGGCGGACAGCCAAGAAGAAGCGGTCGGCGAGACCTTGTTCCGCCAGAATACCCTCCACGTGCGGCTGCTCGAGTGGTGTCACGTGGAGGCGATTCAAGCGAAACGGGATCGTCAGCGCCGTCCGCACGGCCGGCCGGAGCCGCGCGGTGTCGTGGAGTAGGCACGAACGCCACATCGCACCGAAAACGGCTCCCGTATCGCGTGTAGATCGAGTACCTCTTTCGGGCGCGACTTTCCTATCGCTGGGTCGCTCTTCCTAAAATGACTTCATTTTCTGCGAAATCTCCTTTCGCGTGTGGCGCCGCCGCCGCGCTCGCGCTTCTTGCCATATTCCTTCAGCCTACGTCCGCGCGCGCCGAGGGTGAGCCGCCGAAGGCAAGTCCCGCGGCCAATCCCGCGGATCCACCGCCTCTCGCGGCCAATCCCACGGATCCACCGCCTCTCGCGGCCAATCCCGCTTTCGCTCCCGCCTCAACGCCACCCCCAACGCCCGAGCTCGCACCCGCCGCGACGCCCACGCCGCCGGAGCCGCCGACCGCGCGGCTGGAAATCGACGGCTCGTTCGCCGGTTCGGGCTATGCGGTGACCCGCGAAGGAGCGAACAAAGCCGACGCGACGGGAACCACCTATCTCGGAACACTCGGCGCGCGATTGTTCCTTTCGCCAGTCAAAGACGACGACGCTCCGCGCACGCAGCTCCCGTATTTGCAGCGCACGAGCTCCATCGGCGCGTATGTCTCCGTTGGTAGTGGGCAGGCTCGCGTCCGGGACGACTCCAGTTCCGTTTACGTCGGGGCCGACGCCGAAGTGTACGCGCTACCCGCCCTCGTTCTCACGGGACGCGTTTCGTACTCTCAGACCACGCTCTCCGAGCTCGTCGTGCCGCGTCGCTTCGGCTCGCTGGGGGTGGGGGTCGGCTACCGCGCGGGGGAGAACCTCTTGAGCGTCTCGTACGACCAGGAGCTCCAGGTCCTCGGCGGCAACGCGCAGACTCTCCGCCTCGGTACGTTGACCCTCAGCGACTTCGTCGTCATCGACCGCGCGGTCGCGCTGCGCGTGTACGGATCCGTCGTCGATGGCGGCGCCGTCGGCGGCGCGAGCATCACCTATTACCCCACGAACGAGCTAGGAATCTCGATCCGCGGCTACGGTGGCAGCATTGGCGCCGGAGTGGGTACGATCAAGAATACGTTCACCGTCGCGGGCGCCGGCGGCGGCCTATCCTACTGGGTCGCGCGCGTGCTCCAGGTCGGCGCTTGGTATCGTCTCAGCGCGTCCGTCGGACCAAATGGACCGGGCCTCGTCGCGTCGACGGGGACCGAGCACGGCGTCGAGTTCGGCGTCACGGTCCGTATCCCGTAGTCCGTTCGCCCGGCGTGGGTGACGCGCCGGGTTGGGCCTCCCCCTCCCCGCTCGGAGGCTTTGCGTCGGGTCGGTCTCGACGGTCTCGACGAGCAAAGCCGAGAACGGGGTTTGGGGGAGGCCGACACGGGAAAAAAGCGACACCGCGCGCGGCGCGGGGAGCGAGGGAAACCGAGCGCGACGTGGGTGGCGTGCGCTTTTTTCCCGTGGCGGGAGGGGGCACCCTCGCTCTTCTCTGCCGCTCTTCTCTCGTTCTTCGTGCGCGCGCTCTCTCGCGGTTGAACCGCACGCCGACTTCGCGTCTGATGAAGCGTCATGAAGGTCTTGTTGCTCGGCGCGGACTACTACGGGACTCTCGCGGCGGTGCGTTGTTTGGGGCAGCGTGGGGTGGAGGTCACCGTCGCAGACGAGACGAAGAACGCGCGCGCGCTGTTCTCGAAGTACGCCAAAGAGCGCCTCGTGCACCCCCCGCTCTCGGACGTAAAAGGCCTCGTCGCGTGGCTCGTGGCCTATGGGAAAAAGCACCCCGGGACGGTGCTCTATCCCACCAACGACCACCTCGCGTGGCTGCTCTCCGCGTTCGAGAGCGAGATTCGCGCGGTGTTCCTCACGATGTACCCGAGCGCAGACGTGGTGCTCTCGCTCCTCGACAAGGGGCGTCTCACCGAGATTTGCCGCGAAGTCGGGATCGACGTGCCGCTCACGCTCTACGCCGATACGGACGAAGAGCTGCTCGCGTTGGCGAAACGCGAAGGCCGCTATCCGATGCTGATCAAGCCGCGCACCCAGATTTACCTGGAGAGCGGGATCAAGGGCTCGCTCGTCGAGAAACACGACGACTTGGCCGAAACGCTGCGCCGCTACAACCAGCTCGTGCGCTTCAACCCCGCGTTCGCCGACCGCCACCCGGAGGTGACGCGGCCGATGCTGCAGGAGTACCACACCGCCGCGGAGACCAGCATTTTCAGCGTGTCCGGCTACGTGGACGACACGCACCTGGTCTCGCGCTCGGCGATGAAGGTGCTCCAGCGGCCGCGCAAAGTGGGTATCGGCCTGTGCTTCGAGGGGCGCGAGCCGGAGCCCGCGGTGCTCGATCAACTGCGTGCACTCTTCACGCGTACCGCCTACCGCGGCGCCTTCGAGGCCGAGCTCATCGCGGACGGCGATCGGCGCATGCTCATCGACGTGAATCCCAGGTTTTATAGCCAAATGGGCTTCGACATCGCGCGCGGCAACCCGCTCCCCTACGTGATCGGTCTCGTGTCGGAGGGGAAGACGGAAGAGGCCGATCGCGAGCTCGAGAACGCCGCGAGCTGGAGGGCCGCCGGCACCCACGTGTACTGCCACGAGATCATGCTGAACCTGGTGCTCTCGCTCCAGGGCGTCTCGGGGCAAATGAGCAAAGACGAAGTCACGAAGTGGCGCTCGTGGCTGCGCGAGAACCGCAACCGCGTGACGGACGCGGTGCTCGACTCGGGCGACTACATGCCGGCGCTGGTAGATGCCGCGTCGTGGGTAAAACACTTCGCGAAGCACCCTCGCAGCTTCGTTCGTTCTTACGTCTTGAACCGCTGATCCGAGGCCGACGATGCTCCCTTCCCGTGCGACCAGCTTCTTGGGCGAAGGCCTCTTCGCCAGCGTGGTGATTGCCAATTACAACCGCCCCGAGCTGGTGCGGCGCCTCCTCGACGACCTCGCGTCGCAGTCGGTCGCGGCCGCCCACTACGAGGTGGTGGTGGTGGACGACGGCTCGCAAGTCGACGTGCGCACGGTGCTGAACGCGGCGGAGTTTCCCTTCGCGCTCGTCGTGCATCGACAGGAGAACGCCGGGGCGGCGAAGGCGCGGCAACGGGGCGCCGAGATCGCGCGCGGCAAAGTAGTGGTGTTCCTCGACGACGACATGCGGGTCGGCAAAGGCTTCTTGGAGGGGCACCTCTCCCTCCACGAGAGCGCCGGCACGGTGGTGCTCGGGCAGCTCCGCCCCGACGCCGACATCGCGACGATGCCGCTCTTCGAGAAGTTCTTCGCGCGCATGCTCTCGAACAAGGCCGACGAGCTCTTGGCAGGGAAAAAGAAGCTCAAGGGCCACGGCGTGTACACCGGCAACGTTTCGATGGACCGCGAGATGTTCCTCCGCGTCGGCGGGTTCGATCCGGCGTTCCGCGCCCTCGAGGACGAAGAGCTCGGCATTCGTCTGGAGAAGGCGGGCGCGAAGCTGCTCTTCTCCGACAAGGGCGAGAGCGTGCACGGGTCGGACAAGACCTCGCTCGAAAAATGGCTCGCGCGAAGCGAGAACGACGGGCGCTACGCGGTACGTGTAGGGCGCAAGCATCGGGACGACGCGGAGGCGAGCCCGTTCCGCCATTTGTCGCAAATTTCGCCCATTTCGCTGCCCTTTTTGGGGCTCGGCCTCGGCGCCCCTTGGGCCGCGAAGCCGCTCGCGAGCCTGGCGGTGCGGGTCGCCGTCGGCGCCGACAAGCTCGGCCTCGAGAAGCTCGCCGTCGCGGGCGCCACGCTCGTCTACGGCATCCAATTTTACCGCGGGGTGCGCGAAGAATCGGGCAGCCTCGCGGGCGTCTTCGCGGAGTACCGCGCCTTCAAAGAAGCGCTCGCCGGCCTGAAGGACGAGGCCCCCGCTTCCGGCGAGGGGGACACCCGCGCGCGTGAGGCGACCTACGGGAGCTTCCTCGCGAACCTGCGCGAGGACCACGCCGTGATGCGCGGTTACCAGGGAAAATACGGGCAGGGCGAGCCTCGCGCCTCCGGAGCGTCGGGAGACCGCGCCTCCGGAGCGTCGGGAGACGACGGTGGCGGCGGCAGCCTCCCGGCCGACGCGGTGAAGAAGATCGGCCTTCAAATCCTCACCGCGTACCGGCTCATGCGACTCTTCCGTGCGCGCGGAAATACGCTCGCGGCGCAGTTCGTGAGCCGGCTCATGCGGCACCTCTACGCGAGCGACATCCACTGGGACGCCGAGCTCGCGCCGGGGGTCATGATCGTGCACGGCTTCGGGCTCGCGATAAGCCACTCCGCCAAGGTCTCCCGCGGCTGCATTCTGTTCCAGGGTGTCACCCTCGGGTACGGCACCGACAGCGACGGAAATGCCGGCGCGCCCTTCCTCGAGGAGAACGTGCACGTCGGGATCGGGGCCACCCTCTACGGCCCGATCACGGTCGGCGAGAGCAGCAAAATCATGGCCGGCTGCGTGCTCGGCGAGTCGATCGGCCCGCGCTCCCTCGTCTCCGCCCCGAAGCCCGAGGTCTCGGCGCGGGCGGGCAGAGGCCGAAAAGAGTAGCGCTCTCCCCTCGCGAGTTGGCCCCCCTCGACCTTCTAAAATGCGTGTATGCTCGTCGCGATGTCCACCATGAGGATTTTTGGGCTCGCGGCCGCTCTCGCACTCGGACTGGCTCTCACGGGCTGTGCCTCCACTGGCCCCTTCGTGTGGGCTTCGGCGCTCCCGCCCGAGACGGTGAAGGACAACGTCACGATCATCCAGGGCTCCGACATCGTGAACGTGCGCGTCTTCCGGGAAGACACGTTCTCCTCGCGTGAGCACGTGCGGCCGGATGGAAAAATCTCGGTCCCGATCGTCGGCGAGGTCATGGCCCGCGGCCGTCGCCCGGACGAGGTCGCGAAAGACATCGAGACGCGCCTCAAGTCGATGCTCAAGGAGCCGAACGTCACGATCGTTCTGGAGCAGCCCGCGCAAATCTCGGTGTCCGTCACCGGCGAGGTGCGGCAGAGCGGCACGTTCAACATGGAGCCCGGCACCAACGTGCTCCACGCGATCGCGAGCGCCGGTGGCCTCAACGACTACGCCGATGGCGACAAGATTTTCCTCGTCCGCAAGAGCCTGAACCAGCGCGTGCGCTTCAAGTTCTCGGACCTCCGCTCCGGCGTCACCACGAACGTCACGCTGCAAGCGGGCGACCTCGTCGTCGTCGAGTGAGCACGACCATGCAGCACCGCATTCGTCTCGCGCTCCTCGCGCTCGTCACGCTCACCGGCACCTTCGCCGCGTGCGGCGGCACCACCCCCATCATCTCCGATCCGACCGACGCGGGCGGCGACACGGCCGCCCCCACGACCACCGCGACCGGCGTCGTCACCGTTCCCCCGAACGGCTCGCTCGGCTGCGGAAAAACCTCCGCCGCGACGGGTTACGTCGAAGGCAAGCAGGTCAGCGCGCAGTCGCGGCCGCGCACCTACGCGCTCGCCGTCCCCGAAGGCTACGACGCGACCAAGACCTACCCCCTCGTGCTCGCGTTCCACGGCGACGGCGGCACCGGCCCGGGCATGCGCAGCACGCTCAAGCTCGAAGAGGCCGCCAAAGGCGCCGCGATCTTCGTCTACCCTGACGGCCTCTCGAAGACCTGGAACCTCGACACGGCCCCCTCGGTGAACGGCGACGCGCAGCTCTTCGACGCGCTCGTCGCGACCGTGTCGGAGAATTACTGCATCGACAAGAAGCGCATCTTCGTCACCGGCTTCAGCCGCGGCGGTTACTTCGCGAACCAGCTCGCGTGCTGGAAAGGCGATGTCATCCGAGGAGTTGCGTCGAGCGGCTCTGGCGGCCCCTATGGCGCAGAGGGCGCGAAGTACGACGCGAAGGGCAACCTCGAGTGCCCCACTCCCGGCGTCGCGGCGATCGTGTTCCACGGCGCGAACGACGCCCCCGCCGAGGGCGCGAAGACGCTCGACCACTTCGCGCGCGCGAACCAATGCCCCGACAAGGCGAAGCAGAGCGACGTCTCGCCGTCTCCCTGCAAGAGCGTCGACGGCTGCAGCACGGGCAAGTCGGTCGTGTGGTGCCTCGTGCCCGGCCTCGGCCACACGATCTGGCCCGAGAGCCACAAGGCGACCTGGGACTTCTTCTCGAAGCTCTGAGGCTCGCGCCCGCCCGTCGTCAGGTGTGCTCGTTCGAGCCCACCCCCTGAACGAAGAAGAGCCCGCGTCGCATGACCGACGCGGGCTCTCTTGTCTCGTCTCGCGAGGTCGCGTCGCTCAGGGAACGCCCGCGATGCGCATCGCCATCTTGTAGATGACAGGCGTGCCGGTGCGGTTCGCCATCGAGCCGATGAACAGGGTCTTGCCCTGCGCGTCGCCGAACGTGATCGACTGCGCCTGCTGGTTGCCGGCGAGCGGGAGCGTGCCCCACTTGGTGCCGGCAGACGAGTACGACTCGATGCCCGCCTTGGTCGCGACGAACACGTTGCCCTCGGTGTCGACGGCGATGCCGTCGGGCTCCGCGCCGGTCTTCGCGAAGAGCACGGGCGCGCCGACCGCCGCGCCGTCCGCGGCGAGGCCAATCTTGACGATCTCGTTGTCGCCCGAGATGGAGACGAAGAGCGCGCTGCCGTCGGCGTTGGTCGCGATCCCGTTCGGGTGCTTGCCCTTGTCGTACTCGGCGATCGCGACCACCGTCACGGGCGCGCCGCTCAAGCGGTAGACACGCTCCTTCGTCTGCGTGTCGCCGAGGTAGTTCGGATCGGTGATGTAGGTGCCCTTGTTCGCGACGACCACGCAGTCGTTCGGCGAGTTGAAGCGCAGCGCGTTCACCATCGAGACGATCTCTTCGCGGGTGGTGCCGTCCGGCTTGCGACGCGCGATCGCGGAGGGGCCCGTCTCGGTGACGACCATCGAGCCGCCGTTCGCCGCGTCGAAGCACAGGCCGACCGCTTTGCCCGAGGGGCGCACCGTCGCGGGCGCGTTGCCCACGCGCGGGAGGCGCCAAATGTGGCCCGTCGCGCCCTCGGCGAACGGATCGGTGAAGAAGAGCGCTCCGTCGCCCCACATCAAGCCATCGATGTAGTTCGCACCCATCTGCTGCATCTCGTTGACGGTGAGATGGTCGGCGACGGTGACGCCAGCGAGCGGGTTCGGATCGGGGGCGCCGTCGGGGAGCGGAGCGCCGTCCGGGATCGGCGGGTTCGACGAGTCGCCGGTCGCGCCGTCTGCCGCGGGGGTGCTGCCGTCGGGGTCACCCGGGATCGAGGAGTCGACCTCGGACGTGCCGCCATCGGTGGTGCCCTCCGGATCGCTCGAGCACGCGTTGAACGTGACGAGGGCGGCGAGAGGGACGAGCGGCAACAAGGCGGACAGCGCGCGAAGCTTCATGATTCTCCTGATTCCAAGGCTCTCGGAGGCGAGCCCTCCTCGAAACAAACAAGTCCTAGCATAGACCCATTCGCACGCACTCGCGGCCAGCGGGCCAACGCTCGGCCGGGTGGCTCGGGGCGAAGGCGACGGACCTGCGAAACTTACGTCCCTGCGGGGCACCGCGACTGCCCTGCGGGGCACCGCGACTGCCCTGCGGAGCACCGCGACTTCCCTGCGGCGCACCGTGACTGCCACGCGGAGCACCGTGACTGCCCTGCGGGGCACCGCGACTGCCCTGCTGGGCACCGCGACTTCCCTGCGGGGTACCGTGACTGCGACGCGGAGCACCGTGACTGCCCTGCGGGGCACCGCGAGTGCAGTTTTCGGTACTGCGGGTGCAGTTTTCGGTACTGCGGGTGCAGTTTTCGGTACTGCGGGTGCAGTTTTCGGTACTGCGGGTGCAGTTTTGGCACCGCGGGTGCACTTTTTGGTACCGCGGGTGCAGTTTCGGGACCTGCGACCGACCGCACCCACGGCCGCGCTTCGTTTCGTCCGCCGCGTTTAGGCTTCGGTTTTTTTGTGGGGCTTGGCGGGGATGCCGCTCACCACGGTGTCTGGCTCGACGTCGGAGAGCACGACCGCGTTCGCGCCGATGACCGCGCGCGCGCCGACACGAATGGGGCCGAGGATGCGCGCGCCGCAGCCCACGATCACGTCGTCCTCGATGGTGGGGTACCCGTTGTCTTTTGCGGTGCCGACCGTGTTGTTGCCCATGAACTTCACGCGCGCGCCGATCCGCGCGTCGCCGCCGATCACGATGCCGAGGGTGTGCGTGAAGTTCACCCCCTCCCCGAGCGTCACGTCTTTGCCGATCTCGATCCCGAAGAGTGCAGTCTGCACCATTCGCAGCGCGTGGTTCACACCGGGCACGCGCCCGCGGGCGGCCTCGCGGAGGCGATTCAGGAAGAGCACGCGGTAGCCGTCTTGGCTCGCGGCCACCTTCAGGATCTCTTTGTTGCTCGGGGCAAGGCGCTCGCCCTTCTCGCCCTTCTCCCCTTGGGCACCACGGGTGAGCTCGACCGCGTCGGTCATGAGGGCCGAAAAAACCTTCAGCATGCCGTTCGCCTCCCGCTTGCTCGCATGATCACCATCACACGCCGGAGCCTCGCACCACGACGCCGACGGTCTTCGCGAGGATGTAGATGTCGAGCCAAGGGGACCAGTTGCGCACGTAGTGCACGTCGACCTGGACGCGCCAGGCGAAGCTCGAGGCGTTGCGATCGCTCACCTGCCACATGCCGGTCATGCCGGGCGTGGCGCGCAAGATGAGCTTCTCGTTGCCGCCCATCTCGGGGATCTCGCGCTCGATGTACGGACGCGGACCGACGAGGCTCATGTCGCCGCGGATCACGTTCCAGAGCTGAGGAAACTCGTCCAGGCTGTACTTCCGGAGCACACGACCGATGCGGGTGACGCGCGGGTCCTTCCGGAGCTTGTGATAAATTTCGTACTCTTCGCGGAGCGCGGGGTCCGACTCGAGCACCGCCTTCAAGCGCGACTCGCCGTCGCCGTGCATCGTGCGAAACTTCGCCGCGGTGAAGTAGTTGCCGTTCTTCCCGAGCCGCTTCTGCATGTAAAAAATCGGGCCCTTCGAATCGAGCTTGATGAGGAGCGCGATGATGACGAGGAAGGGCAACACGAAGAGCGAGCCGAGCAAGGTGAAGCTCGTGTCCAAGATGCGCTTGGCGAGCCGCGGCCACGGCAGAAGGAGCTGCTGACGAACCTCGACCCCGAGCACCGAGCCCACGCTCTTGGCGGGCACGCCGAGGGTCGCGAAGCCGAACAAATCGGGGATCACGAGCAAGTGCGAGAACCGCCCGCCCACCCGCTCCACGACGGAGAGCAGCGTGTCCGAAGGCTGGCCCGGCATCGCCACGATCGCGTACGGAATCTTCAACCGTTGCGCCAAGATAGGCGCAAGTGAAAGATCGCCGACGAGCGGCACCCCTTCGACCTCGGCGAACTTTCCGCGCGGCCAGAGCGAGCTCTTCACCGGGAACGCGGCGCCCGGCGTTTGGATCTCGATCGGCGCGTTGGGCGGAGGGTACGAGCCGATGTCCTCGAGGCCCGGCTGCCGGCTCGAGGCGGGGGCGTCGTCGGGGCCGAGGAGCTCGTCTGCCAAGCGGGCGCGGGAGGCCTCCGAGAGGAACGAGCCCGAGTGCACGTTGATGGAGTGCACGTCGACGTCTTTGCCGTTCACTTGGCTCGCGAGCAACGTGCCGTGCTTGGCGCGGTCGTCGTCGAGGAGCACCACCGGCTTCAGCCCGTTGCGCGGCTGCGAGTTCAGCGTACGAACCACGAGGCGACCGGTCTTCGCGGCACCGAGCACGATGACGGGAATTCCCCACCAGCTCGTCTTCGAGAGCCTCCCGCGCACGATCGCGCGAACGAGCGGCACGAGCGCGATGGTCGCTATCCACCACGTAATTTTGGAGAGCAAGTGCCAGCGAGTCGCGAGGTTGCCGCTGATCGAGAGGATGATCATCGACACGTGCACGAGCGAGGTGCCGAGCACCATCTCGCGTAGCTCGTCCGGGGCGCTCTTCGCGAGCGGCGAATAGAGATCGAGCGAGAAATAGACGACGAGACAGAGCACCAACGTGGGCGCGACCACGAACGCCTCGCGCGTGAGCACGAAGCCGTCGGCGAGGACGAAGTCCATCAACGCGCCGAGCAGCGCGGCGACCACCAGCGTGGCGGCGTCGACCGAGAAGAGCACGACCGACGTGAGGAGAGGACGCGAGAGCACACGAAGGCCAGCGGCCGCCGGGTTGATGCGCGCCGCGGCGGAGGCGTCGGACTGCCCTCGCGACGTGCGGAGGCGAACTTGCTCGAACACCGCGCGCGAGATTTGACTCTCGCTGCACGCGCCGATGGAGACGAGGATGCGCCCGAGCTGCCCGCCGCGCTCTTCCTGTATCGCGAGCGCGCGCTCCACTTGCTCCTTCGTGACGGCGTTCATCGCGAGCAAAATCTCGCCGAGGAAGGTGCCCGCGCGGGCCTCGTCGACGTTGTTCGAGGCCTTCCAAAGCGCGCCGCGAACCTTGAACTCTTGCCCGGTCTGGACCTTGATTCGGTGTCCGTCCGAGTCGGTCGGGCGGAGCTCGGAGGTGAAGGTCTCGCTCATGAAGCCCTGATCGAGCTGCAGCGCGAGCGGCCCGGGGAGCCCCTCGGCGAGCAATCCGGCGGGGATCTCCACTTTCATCGACGAACGCTCGTCGTCCCCGTCGACGTGGTCGGAGCCGCTGTCGAGGTTCAGGGCGAGCGACGGGCCTTCGGTCTGCAGCGTGAGCGATGGACCTGGCTCGTTCACGCTCTCGAGCTTCAACGCGAGGGAGGGGCCGTTCGTCCCCGACGTGAGCGACGGCGCGGCCTCCGTAGGCTCCAGCTTCAACGTCAGCGACGGCGCGGCCTCCGTAGGCTCCAGCTTCAACGTCAGCGACGGCGCGGCCTCCGTAGGCTCCAGCTTCAACGTCAGCGACGGCGCGGCCTCCGTAGGCTCCAGCTTCAACGTCAGCGACGGCGCGGCCTCCGTAGACTCCAGCTTCAACGTCAGCGACGGGCCAGGCGCCGGATCGAGCGCACGAGAAGGCGCGGCGCCTGGATGCGGGTCGCGCGATCCAGCGGTGTCTACCGAGGCTGTTCCCTTCGCGGCCGACGCGAGAGATTTTTCGTCCACGCTCACCCTTCGAGTATCTCACAACGCGGCGGGCGCGACATGGAAGTCCATCGTCGGCGCAGTTTTGACCTACCATCGCGGACATGGTGGCTCGCCGGTTTTTCTCCGCGAAGGCAGCGCTCGGTTGCCTCGTCCTCGTTGCTTGCCAGCAGGCGCCCGCGCCCCCTGCCCCGCCCCCCGTGTCGTCGGCGCCGCCGCCGGCTCCAGAGGCGCGAAACGTGGCCGCGGTCGACGCCGCGCCCGAGGTCGACACGCGGCCATTTACGCCGGAGCGCGTGTGGAACGACGGCAGCGCGATGGGCACCCATGTCGGCGTCGCGGCGTACACCACGCGCACGGTCGACGCGGCGGGAGTGCGGCGCGCCTTCGACGACGCGCTCGCAGAAATCAAGCGCGTGGAGGCCCTCATGACCACCTGGCGCGAGAGCGAAATCACGCGGATCAACGCGAGCGCTGGCGGCGCGCCGGTCGCCGTAAGCCAAGAGACGTTCGACCTCGTGAAGGAGTCCGTGCACGCGTCGGAGCTCTCGGCTGGCGCGTTCGACATCACGTTCGAGAGCCTCCACGGTCTCTGGAAGTTCGACGAAGATCTCGATCCGCACCCGCCGACGGACGCGCAGATCAAGGCCAAGCTCCCCCTCCTCGACTACCGCCACATCAAGCTCGACCCTGCCGCGAAGTCGGTCGGTCTCGCGAAGGCAGGCGTCAAGATCGGGCTCGGTGGGATCGCAAAAGGCTACGCGGTCGACCAGGCGGTGAAGGTCTTCGAGAAGGCCGGCATCACGTCGTTCTTCGTCCAAGCGGGCGGCGATCTCTTTGCGCGCGGCAAAAAACCGGACGGCAGCGAGTGGTCGGCCGGCATCCGCGATCCGCGCGGCAAAGCGTCGTTCGCCCTCTTGCCGCTCACCGACCATGCGTTCAGCACGGCCGGCGATTACGAGCGCGCGTACGTGGTGAACGGGCGCAGGTATCACCACATCATCGACCCGCGCACCGGCTATCCCGCAAAAGCGTGTCGTTCCGTGACGATATGGGCCCCGACGGCGCTCGTCGCGGACGAGATCGACGACGCGGTCTTCATCTTGGGGCCGGAGAAGGGGCTCGCGCTGGTGGAGAGCCTCGACGGTGTCGGCGCGGTGATCGTGGACGCGCACAACCACCTTTGGATCTCGAAGCGCCTCGAGGGAAAAGTGCGCCTCACGGCCGCCCCGAGCGACGGTTTGTAACTTCGGCGATCCGATCGGCGGGTCGACGCGTAGCCATGCCTGGAGACTCGTTCCTTAAGGAGGATCACCCGCATGCGTATCAAAACTGGAATTCTTGCTATCGCGCTCGGCACCTTGGTGTCGGCCGGCACCCTTGTCGCGGGCTGCAGCGACGACGCCCCCGCCACGACCGACTCGGGCACCTCGCCCACGGGCACCACGACCAGCACCGGCACCGCCGTCCCCGACGGAAGCACGCCGACCACCACCCTCTACGAGCGACTCGGCAAGCTCGACGGCATCAAGGCCGCCGTCGCCGCCATCGTCGTCGAAGAGCTCAAGGACCCGAACGTCGCTTCGTACTTCTTCTTCCAGGTCAAGGGAGAGAAGCCGACCCCCGCCGACATCGAAGAGTGCCTCTCGAACCAGCTCGCGAAAATCGCTGGCGGCCCCGAGAGCTACCCGCTCACCGTCAAGAGCGGTTACGTGTGCCGCGGCGACATGAAGGCGACCCACGAGCGCCTCCACATCCCCGGCGCGACGTTCGACAAGTTCATCCAGATCGCCGGCGGCGTGCTCACCTCGGCGAAGGTCGCTCCCGCCGACATCAAGGCCGTTGCCGATGCGCTCGTTGCCACCAAGGGCGCAATCGTCGATCCGGCAGCCCCCGCGGGCGACTTCAAGCCCCCGGCAGACGCCGGCGGCGGCGGCTGATCTTCAACTCGAAGGAGTGAGAACATGAGCGAAGTCGAGCGCAAGGTTTCTCGTTTTACTTGGAAGAAGCTCCTCGTCGGCGTCGGCGCCTCCGCTGTCGTCGTCACGGGAGCGATCGGCCTGCTTCACACGAGCCTCGGGAAACCGTTGCTCATGCGAGCGGGCGGATGCCCCGCGGCAAACGCGCCGCCCGAAGGCGTCCAAGAACGGCAGAAACAAGCGATCCGCGGCACCCGCGGTGACGCAACCGCCCCCAAGCGGGTTGCGCTCGGCTTCACGCTCGACAAGAGCACCTTCGCCGACGTCGAGTCGTGGGCGAAGACGAACGGCGTCGCGTGCAAGGCGACCCGTGAGGACACCACCTTCTCGTGCACGAACATCCGTGCCGCCGCGCTCCCCGACACCGTCGCGAAGTCCGACCTCGACGAAATCGAGTTCACCTTCCGCGTGAAAGACAAGACGCTCTTCGCCGTCTCGACGTGGCGCTGGAACCTCCCCGAGGACCGCGCCGCCAAGGAGCTCGGAAGCGTGGTGTCGACGTTGAAACAAGACCTCGGCGATCCGGCGACCAACGAAGGCGACCACACGAAGCTCGGTCGCGAGCTCTACGCCGGCTCGATCGTGAAATACAATTTCAAGGACTACCTCTGCACCGTCTCGGGGATGAACCTCCCCACGAAGGGCATCACGATGCACGAGAGCTACGTCACCGGCGTCGTCGACTGACACGTCGCACGGCCAACGTCCTCGAGCATTCGAGGACGTTCGTGTTGGTGACCCTCGGAAGCACGACCCACGTTCCGACGATCGCTACCCCATCACCTTTCGCAGCGCGTCCTCGAGCTCCCGTGCCGATCGCACCTCGAGGACGCTTTTGCATTTTGTCGCGTAGCGTTCCATCGCGCTGTCGCCCTCGCCCCACGACGCGCGCGGTTCGGGGCAGAGCCAGAGCACCGCGCGGGCACGGCCCTGCACACGACCGAGCGCCTCGAGGCCGTCGTCGAGGTAGTTCGTGCGGCCGTCACCGAGGATGACCACCGTTGTCCTTCGATCGACGAGATCGATGTGGCGCTCCACGAAGGTGCGGAGCACGCGGCCGTAGCTCGAGTTCGACGCGACCGAGACCACGCGCCCTCCGTACGCATCGGCGAGCGCCGCCGAGATGGGCTTCTCGCGGAACAGCTTCGTCGTCTCACCGAGCTCGCTCACGAACACGAAGCTGCGCGCGTCTTCGAAGAGGCTCTGCGCAAGATACGAGAACTCCAGGAGAAATCGCGCAACGCCGCGCACCGACTCGCTGATGTCGCACAAGAGAACGAGCCTCGGCTTGCGTGGCTTTCGCCCGCGGAGCACCGGACGAATCGGCACCCCGAACGTGCGGAACGCGCGGCGCACGGTGGGCCCCGAGGCCAGCTTGCCGCGACGCGCGCGGCGCTTGCGTACCTCCTCACGACCACGAAGCCGCTCGACGAACCTTCGCACCGCGCGCCTCACCTCTTGCACCTCGGTGTCCGAGAGCGCGTCGAACGGCGCGTCGAGGGTGCCTTCGCGACGCGGCGGCGCGCGCTGGGAGAGCGATCGCACGTGGGCGCGGATGTCGGCCTGGGTCCGCGCGAGCTCTTCGCGGAGCACGCGCACGAGGGCCTCGGCGCGCTCTTCGCCGAACGTGTCGACCAGGTGGAGCCGAAGCGCCGCGAGATCGTCGTAGGCCCTCCGCGCCCCGAGCCGCTCCATCACGCGATGAACCACGACCCCCGCCTTGAGCGGCGAGTCGGCGACCGCGAGCAGATCTTTCGTGGCGCGCACGGAGAGGAGCCGCGTGAGCTCGCCCCGGCCTTCGAGGAGCGCGACGAGGGTCGCGTCGTCTTCGGCTTCCGTGAGCGCTTCGAGGTAGGCGCGGATCGCGTCGCGCTCGGCCTCCGTCGCGCCCGTGCGCGCGAGACGCGCCTCGAGCTCGAGCCTCGACGTGGGATCGAAGAACCGGTCGAACGCGGTGTCGAACACGAGCCGACGCGAAGGAACCACGCCGCAGATCCCCGCGAACGCATCGCGGAGCATCGTGCGATCCTCGAAGCCCAAGAGCACCGTCGCGCGCGCGACGTCGACAGCTTGGCTCGGCGCGATCGCGAACCCCTCGCGACGAAGGCACCACAGGAGCTCGCTCAGCACCCGAACGAGCGCGCGAGCGTCTGCCTTCAAGGAGCCTTCGGCTTCGGGCCCGAGGGAGCCGGCGAGACCGACGACGGGACATGCGCGGGAGCCGTCACGGAGGTCAGCGTGGGCGCGGGCGCGCTAGCAGGGACGGGCGCGGGCGCACTTGCAGGGACGGGCGCGGGCTCCGGCTCGGCGAGCAGCGCCTGCACGAGCGTCTCCAGCTTCGCGTCGCGCTGCGGATCGAAGCCCACGTACACCTCACGCACCACGCCACGACGATCGATCACGTAGAGCGCGGGGATGCCGTTCACGTGGTACGCGCGCGACACCATCGACCCCGGATCCGAGAGCGACGGATACTTGAGCCCCGTCAAGTCCATGTAGGTTGCAGCTTTTTCGGCGGGGTCGCTCGTCATGCCCACGACACGCAAGCCCTGGGCGCCGAGCTTGTCTTGCAGCGCAGAGAGGCGCGGCGCGATCATGCGGCACGGCCCGCACCACGTGGCCCAGAAGTCCACGAGCACCACGCGCCCACGCAGCGACGCGAGCGAGCGCGGCGCGCTCCCGATCGGGATCGCGCCATCGAACGGAGGCGCAGCGACGCCCACGTGCTCCATGCGCACGACGGCCTCGGAGCCGGGGTTCTCTTTCAGCTCGGCGCGCAACGTGATGGTGCGTCCCGCGCGCACGACCACGATCGGCACCACGCTCGACGCGGTATGCGACGTGACGACACGGATCACTTGCTGCGCGTCGCGGACCTCGACGCCATCGACGGAGACGATGCGGTCCCCATCTTCGAGGCTCGCGCGTGAAGCAGGAGAGCCACGAACCACGTGCGTCACGCGCACGCCGGTGAGCGCGTCGTCCATGTACACGCCGAGCCAACCCGGTCGCTCCGACGGCGTCGCGAGGGCATGCCCCTCGACTCCGAGCGCGATCAAGGCCCCGAGAACCACAACCTTGCGCCATCCCCGATTCGTCACGCCATCGAGGGTAACAGGCGAGGATGGGGAAGCTAGCCCCGGGGCCACGACGTTCGCCTCACGAGGCCATCGTCACTGCGCCGCCAACTCGCTTGGCGCCTTGGCATCGCGTCGGGAAGATTTGCCCTTCGCCCCGCGTTCGATCCGCATGAGCCAGCCGACCCAAACCCGGTCCACAAAAAGCGACATGGCGTAACCCCCGAGGGATCACGCCACGCGCGAAGCTCATTCTCCCAGCGAAACCAGGCTCGATGGTTCTCTCGGCGCGCTGCGCCCGACACGCTTGGTAGGCGCGTGCGACCACGGAGAACCGCGGTCTCCTCAAGGCAAGCAAGCAAAGACGCCGTACTGAGAAGGGAGCGAAACGGCGTTTTTGGGTGGCCTCCAGTCAGCCCGACCGGAAGCGCGAACCACTATGCAAAGCGAAGTTACGAGAAGCGAGGAAAGGAAAGATCGAACAAGAAAGCGAGACAGATAAGCGAACCAGACCGAAGTTAGCGAAAGCAAGCTGCGCGGCGGAAAGTGAGCAGAGCTACCGAAGAAGGAAGAAGCCGGCGCGCGGTGTTCCTCCTTAAGCACTCGCCGTACCACCGAAGAAGCCCCTGTAACTTCGGTTACTTGGACCAAATCGAGCCTCGGAGCGTCGTCCGTCCTGGCGACATGGCAGTCGCGCATGGCCCACAGGCTCGCAACTTTTGCGGCTCTGGCATGCATTTCTCGCGACTACTTCTTGCCCCTCGCTCGGAGCGCCTCGAAGAACGCGCGAAGACGACCGGCGGATGCTTCGGCGAGCACGCCCTCGTGGCTCTCGAAGACGTGGTTCAGGCGGCGATCGGTCCCGATCCCGAACATGGTGGCGACGGCGCCCCCTTTCGGATCGCGGCAGCCCCAAACGACCCGAGGCACGCGAGCGAGCACGAGGGCCCCGGCGCACATGGCGCAGGGCTCGAGCGTGACATAGGCGGTGACCCCCTCGAGCCGAAACGTGCCGAGCGCGGCGGCGGCGGCGCGAATCGCGAACATCTCCGCGTGGGCGGTAGGGTCTTGGTTGGACTCGCGAAGGTTGTGGCCACGGGCCAGCACCGCGCCATCTTTTACGAGCACGCACCCGACAGGGACCTCGCCGAGGGTGGCGGCGTAGTCGGCCTCGGCGAGCGCGAGGGTCATGAAGGCCTCGTCGATTTCCGGTGTGGACAACGCTGGCCCCAAAACGAAAAACGCGGCCCGAGCGGACTCTCGTCCAACCTCGAACCGCGCGATTTTCAGAGAAGACTTTCGCGCACCCAGGAAGATTCGAACTTCCGACAACTGGTTCCGTAGACCAGTGCTCTATCCAGCTGAGCTATGGGTGCATCGACCTTTTCGGCCGAAGCGACGCGCAGAATACTCGGCCCAGAAACCCTGTCAACGATTCTCTTTTCGAGAGCTCTGGGCGGCCGACGCGCGCCAAAGGTCTCGGGCGGTTCGACAGCTCCGCCTCGCCTGGCTCAATCGAGGCGATGCCAATCGTTGCTCTCCTCGGGCTCGGGAGAATCCGGGTCGCCATGGATTTTTCGAGGTGCGCGCGGCGGCGGACGCGGGGTGCCGGGCTTGTGGAACACCACCGTCGTCGCGAGGCCCTCTTCGAGCTCCACCGGAGTGATCCGATGGCCACGCTCCGCGATGCGCATCAGCGCCTGGAGGTGCCTTCCCCAGTGCTCCGGCAGCTCGCCATGATCGGCGAGGTGGTGGCTCCGCACGGGAGAGGGAAGGATCGACGCGAGGAACAGACACTCCGGCAAGTTGAGCTCGAGCGGCGCGCGCCCGAAGTAGTGACCCGCCGCTTGGGTGATTCCGTACACGTCGGGGCCGAACTCGACCACGTTGAGGTAGAGCTCCATGAGGTCGTCCTTGCGGAAGACCTGCTCCAGGTAGTTCGCGAGCACGATCTCCTCGAGCTTGCGGGAGAGCGTTTTTTCGCGGACCAAGAAGAGGTTCTTCGCGAGCTGCATCGTGATGGTGCTCGCGCCGCGGAGAAACTTCCGCGCCTTCACGTTCGCGATCAAGCTCTGCCGGATCGCGGTGTGGTTGAAGCCGTGGTGACGAAAAAACGTGCCGTCCTCGGTGGTGAGGACCGCGATCGGCATGAACGGGCTGATGCCCCCGAGCTCGGTCCAGTTGCCGCTCCCGGGGCCCGTGCGCGCCTCCCCGAGGGTGCCGTCGGGGTGCGTGATCGTGTGGGTGAACGCGGTCGCGAAGCGCTCGCGAGACACGCCGCTCGGGACCTCCGTCGCGCGGCAACGATCGTCGACCCCATAGTCGAGCTCGAGCGCGTCGAGGTTCTTCGTGTCGAAGGCGAGCCTGCCTCGCGCGCCGAACGCGCCGCTGAAGCGCATCCCGCGCACCGTGGGCATGAGGCCCTGCGGCACGCTCGCCGCGAGATCCTGGCAAGACACCGCGGGCAGATCGAACGCGAGGTTCGCGTGGAGGTGCGACGTGTCTTGTTCGACGCTTCCGTGCACGCCAAGGTGCGTGGTCCCCACCTCGAGACGCGCGTCGTCGAGGCGCACCGATCCGCTCGTCGCGAGCCCACGGGCGGCGACACCGACGTTGAGCCCACGCAACGTTTCGCGCGACAATTTCGGCTGATGTATCGAGGCGTTGGCGAGCTTGACCTCCCCGTCGAAGCTCAGGCTCTCCCCCTTCGCTTCGAGCGAGACGCGGCCCTTCGCGAAGAGCGTCGCGCGGCTCACCTCGACGAACCCGAGGGCGCCTTCCCGTAGGCCGAGGAGCGACAGCGGAATGGGCCCGCCATCGAGGGTGAGAGAAGGCTCGCCCGCCCCCATCGGTGAGACCACCTCGACGGAGAGCGGCGTGCTCCCGGCCGCGCCAGTCGACTTGAACGACACCACCACCGTCTCTTTGCCGCGGAGCAGCGTGAAGTTTCCGGGGCCTACCGAGAACGGCGTCGCGCCGCGCACCTCGACGGAGAGCGCCGGGACACGGACCTCGCTCCCCTCGGGCAGCTTGTCGGCGAGCAGGCCCGTGACGACGCCGATCTGCGCGCGCACCTTCTCGAGGCTCGGAAATGCGACGATCTCCGTGAACGGGACCGCGTCGGCCGGGGGAGGGGGCGGAGCCTTTTTGGCCGCTTTTTCGCCTCGTTTCGGGGCCACGACGGGGAGCGGTGGGGGCTCTGGCGGGGCGGTGCTGGTCTCCGCTGGGGCGGCCGCAGAGGGGGCCTTTCCCGCGAGCGCCAGCGTCACCGTTTCGCACTGTAGCCGCTGAAGACGACGCTGCTCGTCGAGGCCGATCGATGCCCCCGCGACCGCGACCTCCCCCTCGGGTCGTTTCGCCGTCAGCGTCTCCGCGCGGAGCGTGAGGCGATCGCCCTCGATGACCAAGCTCGCGCCCTTCACGTCGAGCGCCCCCTCGGGCGACGACCACGAGAGCGCGATCCCATCGACCACGATTTCGCGCTCCTCTTTTTTCGTCGAGGGGGGCGTCGGTGCGCGCGCCGCCTTCCACCGCGACAGCTTCGCCTCGAGCTCGGCGGGGGTGCCCTGAAGCACGAGGTCACCGTGATGAACCTCGATCCGACGCGGAGATAGGCCCACCGATAGACCGACCCGAATCTCGGGGAAAGTCGCGGAGATACCCGTCTCACCCGCCGGCGCGACGCGCACGTCTTTGAGGGTGACCGCGAAGAAGCCGGGACGCACCGAGCCCACGTCGAGCGTGAGATGCTGCGCCGCTGCCGTGGCCGCGAGCTTACGTCGCGCGATCGGCGGGGCCGCGACGACAGCCACGACGATACCGAGGAGGAATGTTCCTCCGGCGATGGCGATCGCGCGTCGACGCGGGGTGAGCTTCACGGCGGCCAGAGCTTAACGCCCCAAGTGCCCACAGCGAATTCTTCGGCAGGACGATTCCATCGTGCCCTTCGTTCGAGCTTCGCTCGTCCGCGTGGCGCGGATGGGTCCGCTCTCAGCCGACGGTGACCTCGAACTCTTCGTCGCTCGTGGCCTCGAGGCGGGGCGGGATCGACTTGAAGAGCTTCTCGATTTCATCGGCCCAGTTCACGTCGCTGGAGCGGCCCGGCTCCAAGTCGCGCGCGATGGTGGTGAGCTCGGACTTGCGGGCGGCGTCGAAGCCGAAGAGGTCGGCCACGCGGTCGAGCATCTCCTTTTCTTTGGGATCGATGTCGTCGTCGACGCCGGAGACCCAGGCCGCAGCGACGAACGCGAACGCGCGCTCGCGGACGGAGAGCGACTCGACGAGCAGCTCGTCGACCGGGAGGGGGTTCTCCATGAGTGAGTCGAGGCGACCGCGGAGCTCTTTCGAGAGGTTGAAGACGCTCGCGGCGGCCTGGACGCCAGCTTTTTCGCGGTCTTCGAGCTTACCGTCGGCCCACGCCATGATGATGAGCAGGACGAGAGTTTCGGTGCAGGCGTCGGCGCTGATGGTCAACCGTTTCATGTTCCCCTCGGCTTCTCTTCGGAGGATCGAGACGTTACCGCGATCCCCGCGAGAGGTCACGTACGCGTTCGTGGGCGCTCGGAGGGGAGATCCGGGAGCGCGCGCGTAGAACCGGAGATGCACGCCAAGCCGAGCGGGAAGTCCGCCCAAGTCCGCGGTCGCGCGGTGCCTTCTTCTCCGATCCCGGATCCGAGCTCGAGCGCTCGCGGTGAGCGGCAGCGGCAGCGCCTTCGACCCGAGCCCCTCGCCACGCCGTCGTCGCGGGACGGCTCGAGAGAAGAGGGCGAGGCACGGGGATGGCCGTGACCGGAGGGAACCTCGGATGGGGCGCGTTGGTCGCCGCGTGGCTGCTCGCCTGTGGCGCGCGGGCGATCGGAGAGCCCGCGAATACGAGCGCCGACAAGGCTGCGGCACCGAGCGCAGGTGCTGCGCATCAGGCCGCGTCGCTTCCGCCAGGTTACGGAGCGCCGCAGCCCCCACCCGAGACGTGCGCGGGTTGCCGCCCTACCCGCGTCGTCATCGAATCCGAAGCGGGCACCGACATCGTGAGCCTCTGCGCGGTACGGCCATCGAGTCCGATCAAGCCGTTCGACGCGAAAGGCACCTTGCTGCGCTCGTCGGTAAAGGCGTGCGAGCCGGAGTGTTGCCCGCGAGCCGATTCCCCCTGAAGATCGACTCGATACGTTCGCTGCGCGCTGTCAACGAATGACGACACCAGAGGGAGAGTCGTTGCACACGCTGACCTCGAGCAATACCCCGAGGAGCGCGCGTTCTTGAGGCGTGAGAGACGTAGAGAAAGGCTCCGTGTGGTACGTGCTGAAGAGCACTCGGCCGCAACCGTGCTCGAAGCTTATCGTCGCCGGCTTCGGCGCGGCTCCGTTTCGTGATCCGCTCACCCAAACTCGCGGAACGATGGTCTTCCCGCCGGTCGTTACGGGGGTGACACCGGTTATCCCGGTGTAGTTTTTCTCTATATTGAACGTCGACAGCCCTTGCGCCGACATCCAAGAAGCGAGGCCTGGATCGGAGACGACCGCCGCCGCGTCGTAAGAAACCCTCTCGCAACCGGAGCACGGCTGGGCGCTCTCGCCGCCGAATTGCACGAACCCGGGGAACGTCTTCGCGACGAAATCGTAGTGCCAATCGGTGACGTAGAGCCGCCCGCCCACCTCCACGAACGATTTCAAATTATCGGCGATGAGCTTCTCGGCCGAGAGGTCCACGTTCGGCGACGGTTGCGTGTAGTCGCCACACGGCAAAAAGACGATATGGCGCCCGTTCACGGCCACCGGATTACGGAGAAACGTGCGCGCCGCTTCGCCGACGAGCGGACTCTTCACTACGTCGAACGCGCTTTTGTCGATCCCGAGCTTCTCGAGCGAGGCCTCGATCTCGTCGTAGCTTCCGTGGACGACGGTCATGCGCGGCACCTCGTCGCCCGTGGCCGGATCGCTCTTCGGAGGCAGGGTGGTGAGCGTGTCGGGGAGCTTCTCGTCCCCAGCCTTGACGTAGACCTCACGAACCCGACGAAAGCCGCCCTTCTGGATGACCAAATACTGCGTGCCGAGCTCGGTCGCGGCGACGTCGTACTCGCCCCTCTCGTTGGCGATCGCGTGCGGGCTACCGCGGCCGAGCTGCACACAGGAATCGCAGTGCACCTTCGGGGTGTCGGCTCGGGCTTCTGCTTCGTCAGGTAGACGAGCGCCCCCGCGACAGGGACCGTGCCGTTCGGCGCACGTACGGTGCCTCGAAGGTGACCGACCGGCCCGCCATCGGCGAACGCGGCACCATCGAACGAGAACGTCGCGCCGTCTTGAAGCGGCGTGAAAGACGTCGGCGCGCCGTCGGCGGGGTCCTCGACGTTCACGTCGCGGGTGGCGGCTCCGCAGCCGACGAACGCGGCGAGAGCGAGAGTCCCGAGGAGACACGAGCCGAGTGCGATGCGTCGAATCATGCGCCTTGGGGTACGCCGACGACGAGAGCACCGCCGCTTACACCGGCCTTACAAGACGATGCTCCGCCCGAGGTCGTATACCCGCAAAAAGCGCAGCTAAACCGAACAGTTAAGACACTCGCGCTCGTTCACCTCCACGTCGACGAGGACGGGCGTCCGCGACTCAGGAGCCTTGCACCACACGCGGTGGAGGCCGTGCTCCGGCGCCGCTTCGAACGACGTGTCGAGCACGTGGGGACGTCCTCGTCGCCTGCCCCGCGCGCGCCGAGCACACCGTCGACCGTGTTGACGACGAAGCTCCGCCGAACGGATCGGTCCCCTCGAGCGAGCCCGCGCCCCCGAAGCGCACGGTGCGAGCTTCGTCGGCGGCGAGCGCGACTTCCTGCGTGCGGTGTGCGTGAAGCGCTGCTCGCCGCATCGAGCGAGTGGCGCCCCGGACATCGCGTTCGTGGGCGCGCTCCGCTTCCTTCGACGGGCGGCCGAGGCGGTCCACGTGTAGGATCGAGAACGCGGACGGCTCTCTTATTTGCCCTGTCGCGAGCGTCCTCGAAAAGGCGGTCCTCTTTGGTGCAAGCGTTGGCGTTCGTCGGTCGCGAGACGGAGGTCGAGACCCTCCAAGCCCGCGTCGCGACGGCGCGCCTCGTCACCGTCGTCGGACCGCCGGGTGTCGGAAAGTCCGCTCTCGTCGCCGAGCTCGTGCGACGCCGTTCGGCCGACGATGGCATCGCCTGCGTCATGTGCGAAGCGCGGCACTCGACGCGCTCGCTCGGGGACGCACTGCTCGCCGCGACCGGCGTGGCGGGGGTCGTGGCGCAAGGCACGGATGACGAGCTCGTCGCCGCGTATGCGCGCATGGCGACGCGGAGCCGACGGTCGACGATCGTGTTCGACGACGCTGACGCGTGCTTACCGCTCGTCGCTCGTTTCGTCGTCGCGTGCCTCACGGCGAGCCGAATCAACCGCTGCGTGCTCACTTCTCGCGAGCCGCTCCGGCTCGACGAAGAGTCGTTGCTCCGCCTCGACCCACTCCCCTTGCCGGAGGAGTCCGACGATCCGGACGAAGCAGCCCTATCGCCCGCAGTGCAGCTCTTCTTGTCGCGTGCGTCGGCGGCCGATGCTCGGTTCCGCTTGACCAAGGAGAACGCGCGTTCGGTGACGTCGCTCGTGCGCGCTCTCGAAGGATTGCCACTCGCGATCGTCTCGTTCGCGGGGCGGTTCGGCACCCTCGGAACGGGCGAGCTCGCGCGCCAAGCCGAGCGACGAGCGGACCTCTTTTCGAGCTCCTCGGAGGGCGTCACGCCCCGATCGCGGTCTCTCGAAGGGGCGATCGCGGCGAGCTGGGACGTTCTCCCGATTCCGCTTCGTGAAGCCCACGCGGCGCTCTCGCTCCTCGACGGGGAGTTCGGGACCGACGCCGCGCTCGCCGTCCTCGACGCCGACGACGAGCCGAAGGAGCGCGCGAGGGTCGCTCAACTCCTCGAGGCGCTGATCGATCGGTCGTTGCTCCGCGTGACGCGTTTCGAGGAGCCGCGGCGCTACGCGATGCTGCGAGCGGTACGCGAGCTCGCGCGCGAGCGGCTCGTCGAGAGCGGCCGCGAAGACCTCGTGCGCCGCGCGATGGTTCGGCGCCTCGCCGCGATCGTCCGCCCGCGGCCGTTCGAGGAAGCGCCCACGTTCGACTCCGATCCGGCGACCTTCGAGCAGGCGTTTCGTCATGCGACGTCGCTCGACGCTCACGAAGAAGCCGCCCGGCTCTCCCTCGTCCTCGGGGCGAGCTACCTTCGGCGCGGGCCGTTCGGTCGTTACATCGAGATCCTTACGACCGTGCTCGACGGCTCGCCTCCTCTCGAGCTCGTGGCGGAGCTCCATTTCGACCGTGGGCTCGCGCGTCTCCTCGGCGGCGCTCGCGACGCATCGGTCGACGATTTCGTGCTCGCGAGCAGGAGCGGCACGATGGAGATTCGTGCGCTCGCGCTCAGCAAGCTCGGCCTCGCGGTCGGCTTGAGCGGGAGGTTCGAGGAAGCACGAGCGCGGTTCGCGGAGGCTCGAGCGCTGCTCGCGGGAAAGAACCGCCCCGACGTCGAGGGCCGCGTCCACAAGGACGAAGCGAACGTCTACTCCGAAGAGGGGAGCGAAGAGGCCCACGCCGCGCTCGTGTCGGCGCGCGCCTGTTTCGTCCGCTCCGGCAACGTTCGTGAGCGCGCTTTCGTGGAGCTCCTCCTCGCGTCACGGCTCTGCGACGAGGGAAAGCTCGTGGCCGCAAAGCGCACCGCCGAGGGCCTCGTAGACGACTTCGCACGCATCGGTGACGAGCGCTCTCTCGCGTGGACGTACACGGTGCTCGGTCTCACGGAGCAAGAGTCGGGTCGCTTCGGGATAGCCCGCGAGCGCTATGGTCAGGCGCTCGACGTCACGAAGCGCGTTGGTGACGTGGGGACCGAGGGCCTCGTTCTCGCATATTTTGCTGGGCTCGAGCTCGAGGTCGGTGAGCTCCACGAGGCGCTCCTTCGCGGCGGAGAGGCGCTCCTCGCCCTCGAGATCGCCCACGACGCACCGGCGCGCGCGATGGTCCACGCGATCGTCGCGGCGGGGCACGCGGGGCTCGGGCACCACAAGCTCGCGGAGAGGTCGGTCGCCGACGCAAAGGCCGCCGCGAGCAACGACGGACGCGCAGCGCGCAAGATCGCGGTCGATGTCCTTACGCTCGCGGCGGCACACGGAGCGGACGCAGCGCCCGCTCGAATCGCCGCACGCCAAGCCGAGCTCATGTCGAACGTGACGCGGACGGAGGAGATTCGTTTCGCGGTTCGTTGTCTCGCGCGCGCGACCAAGGTCGAAGATTCTGTTCCGTCGAGCCCCGATCAGCGCGAGATCGTGTTCGCGGAGGGTGGTGCCTGGATCCGAACATCGGCCGGCGGCGTGCTCGTCCTCTCGAGGCGCCCCGTATTGCGGAGGCTCGTGAGCGCCCTCGTGAAGGAGCGCGAGAAGAGCCCGGGCAAGGCCTTATCGACGGCGCGATTGCTCCGTCATGTGTGGCCGAACGAGAAGATGCTCGAGAGCGCGGCGATGAATCGGCTCTACGTCGCGATCACGCGCCTTCGAGACGAGGGCCTCGCCGACGCCATCGTTCGCACCGCGGAGGGTTACCTCCTCTCGCCGGACCTCGGTCTCCGACGAAAGCGCGGCGAGCCGTAGCTCATCCCCGGGCGGCGCACCGGCGTCACGGGCCCACGTGATCCCATGCGGGATCGTCGGTCGCGAAGCGTCGGAGCCAGGTCGCAGCGGGCACGCCAGCCGCGGACGGCGGGGGATCGCGCCGGATGATCACGTGGTCGTCCCCCTCGACGTAGAACGTCTTTTGCCGTGGCGACAGGCGTGGGCGCAGGCCGAGGACGGCACTTTCGTACTGTTGGGGGACCAGAATCCCGGTGAACGCCCGGATCGTTCGGTCCTGAGTATAGGAGAGCAGCGCGAAGCGCGCATTCGGGCCCATCTGCGCGTCGAGATAGGGCAACACCGCGCGCACGTCCGAAGTGCAGTTGGCGCAGCTCGCGGGCAGCGTCATATTCCATGCACTCTGCATATTCTGCCAGATGTTGCCAGTAGGCTCCACGGGAGTTCCGGAGTCGTTCAGGATATCGATCCTGGTGCTCGGGAACGCGGCGCGGAAGCGGTGGTAGTTCAGCATGGTGCCGAATCCGCCGGCGCTTCCGCCTCCGAGGATGACCTTGTTCGAGGCGGGGAAGGTCGCGGCGACGCTGGGCAGTAGCGCCTCTACGTTCCGCGCCCCGCGATGTTCGATCGTCTGGGATTTGGTGAGGAAGCGGTAGGTTTTTTTGGCATTTCCGGCGTGGAGGTCGCCGGTGCAATACGGCACGAACACGTAATGCGCCTTCGCGAAGGCGTTGTCGGTGCGGGCGCGATCGAAGAGCACGGGGAAACGAGCGATGTCGGCGCGGATCGCGGTCTCGTCGATGTTGTCTTCGAGG
Source organism: Myxococcales bacterium (assembly GCA_013297655.1). Classification (GTDB taxonomy): domain Bacteria; phylum Myxococcota_A; class Polyangia; order Polyangiales; family Polyangiaceae; genus JAAFHV01. The sequence continues at coordinate 42,379 of JAAFHV010000036.1, forward strand.
TTCGCGGCGGCGCCGCCGAGGCAAGTCACGTCGTCCCAGCACGCGCCGCCGCCCATCAAGAGGAAGAAGACGGGCGCGCTCGGGTCGGTAGACGGGTTCACGGCGATGCCGGTTCCGCTCCCGTTGCCACAGACCATCCCTGGAATAGGCACGTACGTCCAGGCACCGGCCGGAGCGACGAGTGGAGGCACGACCGGTCCGGTCTCGCGCCCCGCGTCGCCAGCGTCACGAGGCGTGGAGGTGGAGGCGTCGAGCTCATCGATCGGGCCCTCGAAGGAGCCATCTGTGTCTCTCGAGCTGTTGCTGGCATCAGCACGGGTTTCGCCGTCGGGGCTCGGAGCGAATGCAGATTCCGCGGACCCACAAGCGACCAACAAGCCAACCGCGACCAAGAGAGAGGAGCGCCAACCCATGAGCCAAATTATCGCACGACCACGAATCGGCAACTTACGTCGGTCTTACTTCCAGCCCCAACGCCAGGCGCACGCCGAAGGTCATAACCGCAAGCCCAACAACCGCGAGCCCAACAAAAGGGAGCAGCGCGAGGGAGTACCGGCGTGCCGAGCCTATCGCCCGTGACGAAGGTCTCTCACGCCCTCGCAAGAGTGACGAGCGCACCTCGACCTCCTACGGACACCGACGAACCGGCCCCCGAGAGCAACCCGACGCCAAGAAAAGGGGAGCGCGAGGGGGGTTACCGGAGTGCCGAGCCTATCGCTCGTCACGAAGGTCTCTCACGCCCTCGCAAGAGCGATGAGAGACAAACGCCACTCCCTCCCGCCCACAAAGGGGGGAGCGCGAGCGGGGTTACCGACTATCGCCCGTGACCAAGGTCTCTTTCGCTCTCGCAGAGTGACGAGCGACAACGCCACTCCTCCCTCGCCCCACAGGGGGGAGCGCGAGGGGGGAACGCCCTCGCAGAGTGACGAGCGACAACGTCCGTCCACCACGCGAGCCGAGCTCCGCGCCGCGCCAGCCGCCACGCCGTGGCAAACCCGAAGTCCGCCAGCCGCCTCGGAGAGGCAAACCCCTAGGCCCCGCGGGCACCACCGACAAAAAGAAAAAAGGACCTGAGCGCTTGGCATCAGGTCCTTTTGGGAAAAAATCCCGGCGACGTCCTACTCTCCCACACGGCTTCCCGTGCAGTACCATCGGCTCCGAAGAGCTTAACTTCCGAGTTCGGGATGGGATCGGGTGTGGCCTCTTCGAAATCATCACCGGAAACGTTGGGTCGTAATCTCGCACGCAGATGCCGTTTATGGTGGCTCTCACGTGGAGTGTCCTGAATCGTGAAGCACTACTCAGTGGACTCGTAACCCGAATCCTGAGCGTGAATATCTGATGTTTGCCTTAGAGATATGGCAAAGCCGCACGACCTATTAGTACCGGTTAGCTCCTTGGATTGCTCCAATTCCACACCCGGCCTATCAACCTCGTGGTCTTCGAGGGGTCTTTAGGAGCTTGCGCTCGGGACACCTTGTCTTGAGGCCGGCTTCCCGCTTAGATGCTTTCAGCGGTTATCCGTTCCGTACATGGCTACTCAGCTATGCCACTGGCGTGACAACTGAATCACCAGAGGTACGTCCAACCAGGTCCTCTCGTACTATGGTCAGCTCCTCTCAAGTATCCTTCGCCCACGGCAGATAGGGACCAAACTGTCTCACGACGTTTTAAACCCAGCTCGCGTACCGCTTTAATCGGCGAACAGCCGAACCCTTGGGACCTGCTCCAGCCCCAGGATGCGATGGGCCGACATCGAGGTGCCAAACCGCGCCGCCGATGTGAACTCTCAGGCGCGATCAGCCTGTTATCCCCAGAGTACCTTTTATCCGATGAGCGATGGCCCTTCCATGCGGGACCACCGGATCACTAACGCCTGCTTTCGCACCTGTTCGACCTGTCGGTCTCACAGTTAAGCTCCCTTGTGCGTTTGCACTCTACGGTTGGTTTCCAATCAACCTGAGGGAACCTTCGCACGCCTCCGTTACGTTTTTGGAGGCGACCGCCCCAGTCAAACTGCCCACCAGGCAGTGTCCCTCGTCCGGATGACGGACGCAGGTTAGAATCCCAGAGCAATCAGGGTGGTATTTCAACGGTGACTCCGCCGAACCCGGAAGCCCGACATCAAAGTCTCCCACCTATCCTACGCAGATTGCCCCGAAATTCACTGCCAAGTTGCAGTAAAGGTTCATGGGGTCTTTCCGTCTTGCCACGGGTAGAGGGTATCTTCACCCCCAATACAATTTCGCTGAGTCCCTGGTCGAGACAGCGGGGATGTTGTTATGCCATTCGTGCAGGTCGGAACTTACCCGACAAGGAATTTCGCTACCTTAGGACCGTTATAGTTACGGCCGCCGTTTACTGGGGCTTCGGTTCATTGCTTCGCTTGCGCTGACAATTCCCCTTAACCTTCCAGCACCGGGCAGGCATCACACCCTATACGTCGTCTTGCGACTTCGCAGAGTGCTAGGTTTTTAGTAAACAGTCACAACCCCCGATTCTCTGCGACCTCCGCACGCTCCGGATGTTCTCCTTCACGCGCAAAGGCACACCTTCTCCCGAAGTTACGGTGTCAATTTGCCGAGTTCCTTAACCAGGGTTCTCTCACGCGCCTTGGAATAT
>JAAFHV010000361.1 GCA_013297655.1 Myxococcales bacterium
GCGTGTGCTCCCGCCGAGCGCCACGGCCTACGTTCACCGCGCCGTCAAGGCGACCCTCAGCGGGCACATCACGTACCTCGATCATCCGCGCCTCAACGGGCACCCCGAGGCGTCGATCCAGGTGACTCACCAGTATGCGCCGCCGGGGAGCCCCGGGATTTACGACGACCACCCGCTCGGCGCCTGGTACGACACGGCACGCCAGCGCTGGAGTATTTACCACGAGGACTTCTCTCCGATGCTCGAGAACGTGGCCTTCGACGTGAAGATGGGGAGCCTCGTCACCGTCACGGCGTCGCAAGCCAACCTCGTCGACGGCGCCCTCCGCGTCGACGATCTCGCCGCTGCGCCGCCGAGCGCGATCGTCTTCTTGACACACAACTACGCGCCGATGGGCGTCGGGGGTGCGTACCACGGCAAGGAAGTGGGCATTCGCTTCGACACGAAGACCTCGAGCTGGCTCGTGGAGAACCTCGACCGCACTCCGATCCCGATCGGCGTCGCGTTCAACGTACACCGCGCGCCTTAGCAGCCTCGCGTCGCTCCGGAGGCGCGAGCCTCCCGAAGGCGGCAGACGAGAGCGCCCCGCGGATCCTTTCGCGGGGCGCTTTCGCGTGCTCCGCTCTCCACCTTCCCCTGCCCACTCGCAGGCTTTGCGAAAGCGACTCCGCGTGACGTTTCGTGGAGAAGCAAAGCCGAGAATGGGCTTTGGGGAAGGTCGACGCGGGGGAGAGAGCAAAATCGGTTGCCGACGCGATCGCCATTGGGAACCGTGCCGGACATGACGTTCGGGCGCTTTCTGCCCCGCGGCGGGATGGGGCACCCTTTGCTCTCCATCTTGTGTTTCTGCATCCCGCGTCCCTCGCCGCGACTCTCGGGTATCGTGGCCCCGTGGAAGAAACTCGAACCTATTCGGCGGGCGTGCGCGGGGCGAAGGTCGGCGAGCTCCTCCTCGTCGCGCTGCTGCCATCTGGCGTAGAGACGTGGGTGCTCCCGCGACGGGGAGTGGCCACGATCGGGAGCGCGCCAGCCGGAGACGTGTGCATTCCTCATGCATCGGTCGACGCGGCGCACGCGGCGATCGTGCTCGGCGAGCGGATCGTGGTGGAGGCGCGGGGCTCGGGACCGACGAGCGTCGAGGGCATCTCGCTCGAGCGCGGGGAGTCGGCGGAGCTCGCGATCGGAGGGTGCCTCGACCTCGGCGAGGTGACCCTCGTCCTCCAGCGCAGGGGCTCTGGGGACTTCGCCGAGCCGCGGGACGGCGGCGAGACGTTCGTCATCGGCGACCACGAGACGCGCCTCGGGCGGACCCTGCAGAAGACGTTCGACGTGCTGCGGAAGGTGGCCCGCGGAGACATCACCGTGCTCGTCGTGGGGGAGACCGGCGTCGGCAAAGACGTGGTCGCCGAGCTGCTGCATCGCGCCTCCCCGCGCGCGAGGGGCCCCTTCGTGCGGGTGCACTGCGCTGCCCTGTCCCCCGCCCTCTTCGAGAGCGAGCTGTTCGGGCACGAGCGCGGGGCGTTTACTGGCGCTACGGCAGCGAAGCCGGGCCTCCTCACGTCCGCGGATGGCGGCACCGTCTTCCTCGACGAGGTGGGTGAGATCCCTCCGTTCATGCAGGTGAAGCTCCTCCGTGTGCTCGCCGACCGCAACGTGCTCCCGGTGGGGAGCGCGACGCCGCACAAGGTGGACGTCCGTTTCGTCGCGGCGACGAACCGGGACCTCGCGAAGGAGGTCGCGAACGGCACGTTCCGAGAGGACCTCTTTTACCGGCTCTCCGGCTTCACCACGACGCTCCCTCCCCTCCGCGAGCGCGCGGACGAGATCCTCCCCCTCGCCGAGCACTTCCTGTCGCGCGCGCACGCGGGCAGCGCGCTCTCCTTCGAGACGAGCGCGGTGGAGGCCCTCGCCCGCCACACGTTCCCCGGCAACGTGCGCGAGCTGCGGCTCGCGGTAGAGCGCGCCGCCGCCCTCGCGACGCCTCCGTTCGTGACCGCGGCGGACCTCGGCCTCGAGACCGCCGAAGCGAGCGCGCCCTCCGAGCTCACCACCCACCTCCTCGCGACACTCGACGAGTGCGCCGGAAACCAGAGCGAGGCGGCGCGCAGACTCGGTGTCCCGCGGCGGACGCTCGTGGCGCGGCTCGCCCGCGCGCGCGGGCGCCACCCGTAGCTTCGATGTCGCCCGAACGCAGGACAGGCTTCGCCGCTCCCTGACACCAGCCGAGCAAAATCGATGCGGGAGCGGCCTGTCCCCCACGTGGACGACTTTGATATCGAGGGCCACCGTGCCGCGCGTAGATTCTCGAGAAAAATGGGAAATTCGTACAAAGTCGGAACCCGTTTGCGGCGCGACGGAGATGGCTAACGTATTGGTCATGCCCAACACGCGCTCCTTTTTCTCGATGGCTTCTCTCACGTTGGTCCTCGGCGCGCTCGGCGCGTCGCTTTCGGGGTGTGCGGCCGACACCGCCCCGGAGGAGCCGCTCGCCGACGCGGTCGGATCGAGCTCTGCCGCGCTCGGCGCCTTCGATCCATGTGATCCGGCTTGGCAGCTCCCGACCTCGGCGCGGCACTTCCTTTACAGCGACGATCCGACCTTCCTCGCCTTCGAGGACCGGCTCGAGAACGGCGGGGCGCGCTGGATCGGGAGCTTCACGTTCGAGAAGCCTTTCCGCGCGATCGTGCGCGTCGACACCTTTCGTGAGTTTACCAAGGTGGACCCCAAGTCCGCGCTTTGGTACCTGGCCGCGATCCCCGCCGAGGCCAAAGACGCGCGCCGAGCGATTGTCGACTTCGCGAACTTGCCCCCCGTGTCGTCGCGGCTCCTCGGTGTGTGCACGACAGACGAACGGTTCGTTCGCTACGACGGCGCCAAGCTGCCCCCGAACACGGTAGTGAAGCAGTACATCGTCGAGTACGACCCGCGCTGCACCTGCCGCGAGACGGCACACTTCGGGATCGACACGTGGCTCGTCGGTCACGCCTACGAGGCGATGCCCACGTACACGCGCTGACCGTCTGCCTCTTCGGCTCTTCCGCCAAAGCCCGCGCCGCCAGCCCTGGTCGCGCGGGCTTCGTGCGTTCGCCGAGGCCCGCCTGCCACGTGGCGGCGTCCCCCCAGTACGCTCCGGCATCGCGCAACACCACGATCGCCGAGCTCCTCGTCGCCCTCGCACGCGAGTCGCTCGCGCCCTTTGCACGACCTGTACGGCGCACCTCGTGCAAACGCGCGTCGCGGGGGCCCGATTGTCCGAGATTCTTCGATAATCTCGCTGGCACGACAGACGCAATGGGACCTCGACAAGGAGGTCTCCACCATGACCCACGCTGATTGCAATCGTTCGGTATCGTTGTCTCGCTCGGCTCCCCTCTTCCGCCTCGGCGCCAAGCTAGGCGCCCTCGGCCTCTCGGCGCTGCTCGTCGCCGCCTGCGCCGCCCCGACCGACGGGGACGAGGCGGTCGCCTCGGCCGAAGTGGGCGCGACGTCCAGCGCCCTCGCGCCGGACTCGTACGCCTGGGGCTTCGCCTGGGTGAACCCGACGAGCTCGATTCACCCGGCCTACTCGTACAACTCGGGAGGCGGTACCAACACGTACTCCGGCTCGAATGGCATTTACACCGTCAGCATGCCCCAGCTCGGGCTCGCCGGAGGCAACGTCCAGGTCGTGGCGTATGGCGAGTCTGCCACCCGTTGCAAGGTGTCGTCGTGGGGGCCCTCGGGGACCACACTGAACATCGGCGTACGCTGCCACGATACGGCGGGGGTCAACGTCGCGTCGCCCTTCGTCGTCTTCTTCAACAAGGGCGCGGCCGGCCAATCGGGCGCGCACGTGTACTACTCCGGCATCTCGGCGCCGGCCGGCTACTCGTGGAACAGCACCGGCGGGACCAACACCGTAACGGCCGGGTCGACGGGCTACTACACCGTGAATCTCCCGGGAATTAACTACGCCAACGCTGGCGTGCATGTCACGGCCTACGGGTCGGACGCGAAGTACTGCAAAATCGTAAGCTGGGGCACCTCCGGTTCGAACGCGAACGTGAGCGTTCGATGCAACGACGGCGCCGGCAACCCCGCGAACAGCCCCTTCAGCTTGACCTACAGCTCGGGCGCCCCCCGAAGCGGGATGGTGGGTGGCCACGCGTGGGTCGACGGGCCGACCTCGGTGCCTCTCGCGTACCAGAAGGTCACCCACGAGATCTCCTGTTTCACTGCCGCGAACGCGACCGCCTCGAGCTCGGCCGTGCTTTATCCCGACACCTTCTCCGGGCCGCAGTATGGCTTCGCGACGATGGGTATCGTCACCGCGTACGGCAACGACTCTGCGTTCTGCAACGTGCGCTCCTGGGGGCAGGAGGGCAGCGGCTACCGCGTTACGCCGAAGTGCTTCACCCCCACCGGCACGACGACCACGACGAAGCAGACGTCCGGCGTCCTCGTCGCGACCTACCCCGGCCCCTGCTGAGCTGAGCTCGAGCGAGCAGACACCTCGGCCCCCGCGGTCGAGGTGCCTCGCCGTTTTGTGGCGTAAGCCTCTCGCCGTGCCTCAGCGCGAGGTCGGACGCTCGACGACGTTGCCTTTCCGCGGGCGCTCGAGGCGAAGGGCGTCGAGGCGATGAATAAGGGTCCGGCGGGAGATCCCGAGGAGGCCCGCGGCGCGCGTCTGGTTGCCGTTCGCTTTGCGGAGCGCTTCTCGCACGCGCACTTTCTCGGCCTCGTCGCCGCTTTCGTTCGCCTCGTCTGCCGCCGCACCTTCTGCGAGCACGAGATCCTTCGGTCGGACGACGGCGCCCTCGGTGAGCAGCGCCGTGCGCTCGACGACGTTGCGGAGCTCGCGCACGTTGCCGAAGAAGGGTTGCTTCGCGAGGATCTTGAGCGCCGCGAGGGAGAACGTTTTGTCGTTCGCGACGCGGCGCAAGAACGCCTCGGCGAGGAGGGCGATGTCGTCGCGTCGCTCGCGGAGCGGGGGTACCCGAATCGACACTCCGCGGAGGCGCTGGAAGAGATCTTGCCGGAACGTGCCCGCGCGTACGCAGGCCGCCAAATCGCGGTGCGTGGCGGCCACGAAGCGCACGTCGACCCGCTTCGCCGTGATCGCACCGACCGGCTGCACGCGACGATCCTCGACGACCCGGAGGAGCTTCACTTGGATCGCGAGCGGGAGCTCGCCGACCTCGTCGATGAACACGGTGCCGCCGTCGGCCGCCCCGACGAGCCCGACCTTCTTTTTCAGCGCGCCCGTGAACGCGCCGGCCTCGTGGCCGAACAGCTCGCTCTCGAACAGGCTCTCCGCGATCGCGGCGGCGTGAACGACGACGAGCGGCTTTTTGTGCCGTGGCGAGAGCGCGTGGAGCCGCTCGGCGAGCACGTCTTTGCCGACCCCAGTCTCGCCGAGGAGCAGCACCGGGAGCGTCGTCGGGGCCACCTTGCGGAGCACCTCGTCGAGCGGCGCGAGCGCGGGCGTGATGACCGGCGTGTGCTCGGACGCGGCGGCAGGACGGCGCGCACGTGGGGCTCGGTGTGACGCCCGTGCGCGCGGGACGAGCATGACGAGCAGCGCGCCGAGCTCGAGCACCACCCCGACCTCGAGCGGGAAGAGGGCCCCCGCGGCGAGCCTCTCGGCCCCGCGCCGCACGCCGTTCTTGCTCCCGAGGTCCTCGACGAGGACCGAGCGCTTCGACCCCGGCACCGTGACGAAGCGCGCGTGGGCGCGGGAGAGCGACGGGTGATCGACGACGAGCGCCGCGCGCGTCGGATCGCGCCCGAGCACGGCCTCGCCCTCGGTGGGGAGCTCGAACACCGCGCTCACGCCCCCTCCCGAAACCACCAGCACGTGCCCTGCGTCCGCCATCTCCCTCATGGTACGGCGTTCGCGCGGCCCGGAGGACAGCTCATTTTCCCTGCTGCGATCGGCAAGTCGCGCGCGTCGAGGGTCTTCGTCGTGGTGTCGAAGGTGGTGCAGAGCACGACGGCGTCGACGGGCGAGTCGCCGGTCGCGAGATCGAAATCGAGCCGGCTCGAGACACCCTCGAGATCGATCGCGCCCCCCTCGGCCACGATCGCGAGGCCGGACACGACCTCGGCGGGGCCGACCGGGACGCGCTTTTTGCCCGCGCCGGGGAGCAGCCTCGGCACCGCCCGCGCGAGCGCGACGCCATCGAGGGGCCCGCCACGTGCCGCCGCCGCCGCGTACGCGACCAGGTAGACCGCGTCGTACGGCCCCGGCGACGCGGTCGACGGCGTAAGCACCTCGCCGAACGCCTCTTTCGTGCGCTCTACGTAGCCGAGCAGCGGCCGATGCGACGTGGGCCAGCTCATCGCGAAGAGGCGATCCTTGCGCGACGGATCGGCGACGAGGCTCGCGACGACCTCGGGGCCTTCCCATGGCGTCGTCGCGAGGTAGAGCGGGCGGCGCGCCTTGGGCGAGCGGGCGTCGACGGGCACGACGACGTCGATCATGCCGTCCCCGAGCGCGAGGACCACGTTCGGCGCGAACGCCACGATGGCGTCGATCGCGGCGCGCCGAACCGCCTCTGCGGAGGCCGCGCCGAGCGCGATTTCGCGGACGTCGAGGCCCTGCCCGTCGAGCGCGCGGAGGACCTTGTCGGCATAAGCGACGCCGGTCGCGTTCCCCTCTCGGACGACGGCGACGCGCACGGGCTCGGCGGCGGGGAGTCCATGCCGGCGACGCGCTTCTTCTGCGAGCATGAGCTTCGTGGCCTTCGCCATCGGTTCGGCGAGGGCCGTCGCGCTCGCGGCGACGCGGTAAAAGAGGCGCGGGTTGCCCGCCGGCATCTGCGCGAGCAGCGGGCTCGCGTTCAGCGCCGAGACGACCAAGGTGCCGCGCGGGCGGAACACCTCGCGGACGAGCGTCAGCGCCTCGTCGCTCGAACGAAAACCGACGACGGCGGGCACGTGGGTGGACAAAAAGCGCGCGCGCTCCTCCGGGCGCTCCGCGTCGTCGCACGCGACGATCGCGATCGGACGAGGCCCGTCGGCGGTCGCGACTCCCCCCGCGAGGCGGTTCACCTCCAGCGCCGCGAGCTCGGCCGAGCGCTCGTTCGACTGCCCATACGCCGGGCCGTCCTTGCCGCTGAGCGGGAACATCGTACCAATGTAGAGTGCACGTTTCGACCGCGACGCGCCGACGTCGGGGAGGGAGCAGCCCTCGTAGACGAGCGCCTCGCAGGCGCCCTCGTCGGTGCAGTGTGCACCCTTCTCGCAAGCCTCGTCGGCGGTGCAGCGCGGAGAAGCCGTGGCGACCGACGGCGCGGGGCGGACGGCGGGAGGCGCGAGGCGCGCGCGGACGGCGAGGCCGCCGCCCACGAGGGCGACCGAGAGCGCGACGAGCGCGCCGACACGCCACCTTCGCGTGGGTACGGGCGACGCGACCTCGGGCACCGGCGCGCTCGT
>JAAFHV010000360.1 GCA_013297655.1 Myxococcales bacterium
CAGCCGCGCCTTCCCGTCGACGCGACGATGCTCGGCGCGTGTGCACATCGCAGCAGCTTGCACGAACGGAGGCGAATACTCGCGCGCCGTCTCGAACGCGTAGTGCTGGTGCGTGCGACCGGCGAACTCCTTCATTTGTGTCGTCGCGGGGGCGTCGTCGGCGACGAGCTCGATGCGGTCGACCCACTTGATGCAGGAGCAGCCGTAATACCCAGGAACGAACAAGCGCGCCGGCGCCCCATGATCGGCGAGGAGCGGCTTGTCGCCCATGTGCGTCGCGAGGAACGCCCCCCGCTTCGCCAGCTCGCTGCGCGAGAATATCCACGCCGCCCCCGAGATCGAGTGGCCCCCCTCGGAAGCTCGCGAGTGCCCATCGAAACCGGAGACGAGCACGCGCGCGTCTCGTGACGTAGGCGCCATTCGCGCGAGCACCTCGTCGATGGGAACGCCTCCCCAGCGCGTCGCCGATACCAAACCGAACGCGCCCTCGCGAGTGTTCCCGGAACACTCCATGAGGTGCGTTCCGAGCGGCCTCGACGCCGCGAGGAGCTCTGCCGCCGAGACCGACAGTTCGCGCTCCACGAGCCCACCGAGCACGATCGCCTTCGGCTCGCCCTGCGCCAAGAGATCCGGGCGCTCCGTTCGCACGAAGAACCGCTCGGCGCCCACGTCGAGGGTCTCCGGCGCGAGAGTCGACAAATCGAGCCGCATCCTCGCGTCGAGCCCGGCTCCCCTCTTGCCGACGACGAGCGGACCTTCGTTTACGAACGCGTGGAGCGCGATCAGGTCCGGATCGAGCGGCGGCGGGGGCGCAGCATCGGACCCGCCGTCGATGGGGACGACCCCGACCGCGTCGTCGCCTCCGCAGGCCACCGCGAACGTCGACACGACCCCGAGGGCGAAGGCGCGTCTGCCCACGACGGTCGCTCCCGGACGGACTTGGGAAGGAGGAGGAGAGCGGCGTCGCACCCGCTCATCGTATCTCCCGCCGGCGTGCGCGGCGAAGAGAGTTCGCGCGCCACCGACGGTACGCATGCAACATGCACATGATCCGATCTGCGAGGCGGCGGTGCGGAGATCGCGGTGTGCTCCAGAACGTGCAAAAAGCTGCACAAGAACGAGGCGTTTACGTCGCTGCGGCTGTGCGTACGCGGCATCGGCGCTGCCTCGCTCGCTCCGGCGGACGTGCCTCGGCTTCCCGTCACGAACCGCGTCGCACCGCACGCGTCATCGCACGAAATGGGGCGTGGCGTGTCCGCGCGGACCCACTCGTGGCCTCGCCCCACGACTTGCGTGTCGCTGAGCTCGCGAACCGCGTCACGGTTTCGAGTGTCCGTGCGCCCAATCCTCGACCGTATCGCGCGCGGTACGGCGGTTGCTCTCTCCCCAACATGGCAATTCACCACGACGCGCGACACCTGCTCGACGACGACGGCTTCGAGGCGGACGTGATCCTCGGCGAGGTCATCGGTCGAGGCTCGATGGCGATGGTGCTTCGCGCCACGCTGCGTAGCTCCGGACGCGTCGTCGCGGTGAAGTTGCTCCAGCCAAAGCACATGGCGAGCCCCGAGATCGTGAATCGGTTCCTGCGAGAGGGCGAGCTCCTCCAAAGGCTCCCCTCGCCCCACCTCCCCGAGGTGCTCGCGGTCGGCTCGACGATGTCCGATCAGCCCTACATCGTCATGACCCTCCTCGAAGGCGCGGACCTCGAGACGCGGCTCACGCGCGGCGGCCCGATCGCCGTGCGCGACGCCGTCCGATGGCTTCGCCAGGCCTGCGACGGGCTCGCCATCGCGCACGCGGAGGGCATCGTTCACCGCGACCTGAAGCCGTCGAACCTCTTCCTCAGCCAAGGCCACGACGGCGCGTCGACGCTCACCGTGCTCGATTTCGGGATTGCCAAGAAGGCGCCCGAGCGCGGGCTCGCGAGCACCGCTCCGAACCTCGTGATGGGCACTGCCTATTACATGGCGCCGGAGCAGGCGTGCGCCGCGGTCGCGGTCGATGCGCGCGCCGACGTATGGGCCCTCGGGGTGGTGCTCTTCGAGCTCTTGACCCGCGAGCTTCCGTTTTCGGGCTCGTCCGCGCTGGAGGTGCTCGCCGCCATCATGAGCAAGCCCACGCCGAAGCTCGGGTGCGTCTTCGGCGATCTCCCCGATGGGCTCGTCGAGGTGCTCGATCGTTGCCTGTCGAAGCGCGCCGCCGATCGCTTCGCGAGCGTAGAGGAGCTCTCGTGTGCGCTCGCGCCGTACGAAAGCCTGCCGACCTCGCTCGGGCCCGTGTTCGTCCTACCAGAGGGCACGGTCGAGCCCCCACTCCCCGCGAAGAGCGAGCCAATGCTCACGCGCGCCACGCGCGCCACGCCGGCGGTCCCGCGCGAAGTAAATTCTCCTGAAACGTGAATCACGAGGTCGCGAGAGGGCGCCGACTCGAAGCTCGGATCAGTCCGTCGCGCTGGGCGCGGTCGCACGGAGACGCACGAGCACCGTCGTGAGCCCCGCGTGGAGCCCGAGCGCCGCGCCGAGAGCAGCCCCCATTCCGCCGCCCAAGAGGACCAGCCCGCCCGCGAATCCCTCTGGACCAGGCGCGAGATCCCTCGCGCCGGCCCGCATCCACGCGAGCGCGACGTCATCGGGCACCGCGAGCGCGAGCGCGACTCCCGCCCCCGCGAGCGGCACCACCGCGAGCAGCGAGGACAAGACACACCAGCCCCATCCAACGCGCTCCTCGCTCGCGCGAACATCGGCTCGCGCGACGAGCGCGGCCAGCACGAGCGCGCCGGTGAACGGCACCACGCTGATGGCGGCGAGACCGACGAAAGGCGCTTGTTTTGCCCCAAAATACGCGGTCCCGATCGATCCGGGCATCGTGCCGAGGATCGCGACCCCGAGCATCGCACCGAGCACCGTCACGAGCGCCCTCACAAGCCCGCGCGAGGAGCCGAGCCAGCGCCGAACGAGGAGCATGCCGCCGATCGATCCTGCCCCCGTCGCCGCGCCGATGCCGCAGCCGAAGAAGAAAAACAGGAACCCCTCTCGCGTCCAGTCCATGACGATCTGGTGGCGTAGCTCGAGGTAGTACGGCACACCGGTGAGCGCGATCGTGAGCCCGCCGACGAGGGCCGAAGCGAGGAACGTGCGCAGGAGCTGGTCGAGCGCGGTAGACCGACCGCTCGCGCTCTCGGCCTGCGGCATCGCGTAGGCGAGGAACGGACTTTCGTCGTCGTTCGCCGACCGCGGCGGCTCGTCGTGCCGACCCTCGTTCACCCTTCGATGGTGCGCGCCAGAGCCCACGAACCCAAGCCGCGCGGACCAAGCGCCCTGTTTTGTCCTCGATTTGCGGACGGCGCCGTCCGACTTTTCCTTCCGCTCTTCTGCGCTACCCTTTCGGTCGAGGTGCCCATGCTCCCTTTGCTCTTGGTGATCGCCGTCGTCGCGCTGTTCTTCTTCCTCCGTCACAACAAGAAGGCGGCGTCCGCCTCGAAAGACCAAGGCCCCCTGCCGAGCGCGCTCGACACCTGGGTGTCCGAAGCGCTCTCGAAGGAGCTTCGGAAGATCGAAGGCCTCGGCACCGACCTCTTCAAGAAGAAGCTCGTCGGCACCCTCGCCGGTGAGCCCGATCCGGACGTGGTCTCGGCCATCTCCGACGCTGTGAAGAAGGTCGACCTCGAGTTTACCCGCTACCCGCACGAGCAAGACGCAGAGCTCGCGATCATCGTCCGCTACGAGAACGGGCGCGAAGGTCGCGTCACGAAGCGCGTGAGCCCGAGCGAGCTCCCGAAAGACGTCACCGAAGAGATGGCCACCCGCGCCGTCACCCGCGTGTTCCGCCCTTGGTCGTTTACCTGGGAGCGCTGATCCTCGGCGCCACGCCTCACGCGTGAAACGGACGGCCTGGCTCACGAGCTGGGCCGTTCGCGTTTCGAGGACCCAGGTCCCGAACGGCGCGCGGCCGTCCGCGGAGCCTCTTCATGACCGTGACACGGCTATTTTTCAGCCACGCCGTCGCGCGGGAGGAGATTCGCAGCGCGCGAAGATCGTTTGGAACAAAGGGCGACGACGGAGCGTCCTTTTCGCCCTATGGGCACGCTCTCTCCGCTCGTCTCGCACGGGCAGCTCGTTTGGCAACTGTTCCTCGTGCTCGCCGCACTCGCCGGCCTCTCCCTCGCGTGGGCCCTCCCTCGGCGCGCGCTCGTGCGACGGGCCGCGCGGCTCCGCGAGTCTCTCGGCGTGCCCGAAGCGTCCCTCGACTCGGCGGCGCGGGACAAACCCGTCGTGCTGGTGGGCACCGTAAAAAAACCCGACGAGCTCGCGGAAGGGGCCTCGTCGCTCATCGCCGCCACCCTCGTCCCGGAGGGAATGGAGCGCGCCGAAGAGCTCTCCCAAAAGGCGCGCACGGCGGTGATCGGAGGCGGTCCGCTCGTGGTGGAGGTGTTCGGGAAGCGGGTGTTCGTCGAAGGTACTCCGCAGGTGCTCGTCGGCTCGCAAGAGTCCGGGAAGGTGGTCGATCCGAAGCGCGTGCGGCTCACCCTCTGGGAGCTCGCCAGTGAGCTCTCCGATCTGAAGAACGTGCCGCTCGCGATTCGCACCGTGTCGCACGGAGACCGCGTGATCGTGGCCGGCAAGCTTCGGCACGAGCCAGACGCCGCGACGCCGCAGACGTACCGCTCGGGCTCGGGTGCCTATTTTTTGGCTCCAGACGAGACCGAGAGCAAGAGCGGCGTGGTCCCGATCGTGTTCGAAGGCGATCCGCGTCCGCTCGCGCAGAGCCGAGGCGCGCTCGTCGCGCAGGTGCTCGCCGTGCCTGCGTGCGCGCTGGTGCTCCTCGGCGCAGTGGGGGAAATCGCGATCCGCGCCGCGCAAGCGAGCGAGACATCGGCCGCGATGGCGACCGTGACCCCGTTCCGTCGCTCCGAAGGCCTCGCCGCCCTCCGCGCGCACGTGAACCTGGGAGAGCTCGCGAGCGACGAGACCCTCGCCCGCGCCGCACGGATCGACCTCGTCCGTGGGTATTGCGGCACGGCATCGGATACCTACGCCGCCGCGAATCGCCCCGAAGAAGCAGCCAAGACCGCCGAGCAGTGCCGCGATCCGTTCCGCGCGGCGCGCGCCTACTTCGTCGCCGGTGACGTCACACACTCGGCCGCGTCGTTCGCCGAGGCGCGAAAGCGGGACCCGAAGCTCCCCCCCTCGATCTCGGAGGTGACGGCGTACTTCACGACCGAGATGTACGACGACGCGGCGACCGTGGGCCACGCGCTGCTCGCCTCGTGGGAAGGCGCCCGCGGCATGCGCGACGATCTCCAGTGCGTGGTCGACGCCCTCGACGCGCGCGCCGGAGGCACCCACCCGCAGGGAGGGCTCGCGCGCCACGCGCAAGAAGAGGGAACGCGTGTATCTTGCAACCTCATCTTGCTCGACGCGACGGACGAGAACGTGCGCAAGGCCGCCGAGGAGCGCCTTCGTTACATGTACAGCGACCGCGTGCTGCTCTACTCGTCGCTGCTCACGCGTGGGAGCAAGGATCCGCTCGAGAAGCCATATTATGGCTACGGGCGAGCCGCGAGCACCGACGCTATCGCCGCGACCTACCCGCTAACCGCGCTCTTCACGCGCCCGAAGAACGTCGCGTTCGAGGTGCCACCTTCGCTCGCGCTCGAGTCGTTCCGCTCGCTCGCCGCCGAGAACACCCCGAAGGCCTTCGAGCGCATGACGCGCGCTGCGTTGGCGTACGTGGTTGCGCGTGCCTACCTCGGTGACGAAGAGGGCGCCCTCGCCACCTTGGACGAGCTCGACCGGAAGCTCGCGCCGTTCTCGAAGCGAAGCTACACCGACGGCCAGAAAGCCGAGTGGGACAACCGCACCTGGCGAATCTCGAATGACGAGCCGGTGCTCTACCAACGCGCGCTCGAGGCCGAAGAGGCGCGCCTTCGAAAAACGTACGATCCCGAGAAAGACCTCGCCGAGCGCACCGTGGTGGGCCTCGTCACGCTCTCCGCGAACATGCGCGCCGGCGTGCTCCTCCACGCGGGAAAGACCAAAGAATCCCTCGCGCTCTTGCCGGCTGTCCCCGCGACCGCGCGCTGGGGCTACCGCAGCGACGAAGATCTCTTCCGCACGTTCCTCGAGGTTCGCGCGAGCCATTCGCCGCGCGCGCTCGACGTCCTCGCCGGTGGTGACGGCCGCGAGTCGAACCGCAAGCTGTGGCTCGCGGCGCAGTCGGGAGAGGGAAAAAACCTCGCCGAGCGCCTCCGCGAGCAAAGAGCCGACGGTCGCGGTGTCTTGGAAATCGCAGGCCACCAGATCCCCGAAGGCAAGGCCGAGCTCGCGCACTGGGTTCGCTTCGAGTACCCCGCCCCGTGCTCCACGTGCGGCCTCTTCCCGCTCATGAACTACCTCGCGTCGCGCCTCGACGCCGCGCGCGCCGTCGGCGACACGAAGACCGTCGACGAGCTCGTCGCCTCACGGAAGCGACTCGATCCCGTGCTCGCCCGCCGCGAGGGCGCGATCGTGGTGCAGCTCTTGAGCGAGCTATCCCCGCCCTGATTCGGCGAGAGAAAGCCAACGGATTCTTCCGTTGCCCCGAGGATATGACGTGCGTTACGACCTAACGCAATGCTCCATATCCCCGAAGCTGCATCATGGTCGACCGTGGCGCGTCGCGCGCAAGAGCTCTGTCCGGAGGCCTTTGACGAGGGCAGGCCGCAGAACCTCATCGCCGGCAAATGGGGAAATCCGGGCAGCCCAGCTCGCTTCTCGTCGCCCAACGACGGCACCGAGCTCTACTCGCTCCCGATGCTCGACCTCGCGACCGCCTCGGCCGCGGTGCGCTCGGCGGCGAAAGAACAGGGCGACTGGGCCGATCTTTCGTACGACGATCGACGCGCGAAGGTGGCCGCGACCCTCGCCGACCTCGAGAAGAACCGCGAGCTCTTGGCGCTCACCCTCGCGTGGGAAATCGGTAAGCCGATGCGCCTCGCCGAGAGCGACGTCGACCGCTGCATCGAGGGCGTGAAGTGGTACCTCGACGAGGCCGAGGCGATGACCGAGGGGCGCACCGCTCTCGGGCTCATCTCCAACATTGCGTCGTGGAACTACCCGATGAGCGTGCTCATGCACGCCGTGCTCGTGCAGGTGCTCGTCGGCAACGCCGCGATCGCGAAGACCCCGACCGACGGCGGCGCCTACACCCTCACGTTGGCCTTCGCGCTCGCGCGTCGCAACGGCTTGCCCGTGTCGCTCGTGAGCGGCAGCGGTGGTCGCCTCTCCGAAGCGCTCGTCCGCCACTCGTCTATCGAGTGCCTCGCGTTCGTGGGCGGTAAAGCGAGCGGCCGCGACATCGCGACGAGCCTCGTCGATCGTGGCAAGCGCCACATGCTCGAGATGGAAGGCCTGAACGCCTGGGGCATTTGGGATTATTCGGATTGGCCCGCGCTCATGAAGATCCTGAAGACGGG
>JAAFHV010000362.1 GCA_013297655.1 Myxococcales bacterium
GCTCGAGGTGCCGGCGCTCTCGGCGTGGCAGCTCGTGCACATCCTCGGCCTTTTCGAGCTCGACATCTACGCCGACGCGGTGATCCTCCGCGACGAGGAGAAGGCGCGAAAGCTCCTCGCGACGGAGCTCCGTTTCGCGTCCCCTCCGTCGACCTATGGCTGAGCTCGAGGCCCAGTCGGCCTTCGTCGCGGGTCAATCAATACGTGCGAAGTGCACGCGATTACGAGCACGCAGCACGCGTTCAGCCCTCGTAATCGGCGAACGACTCGCTCGGGTGGAGGCTCTCGTAGATGCGCGCGCGCTTCACGCGGACCCGTCCGTCGCCGAACGATCGCTGGGCCGCTTCGTAGAGCCATTTCGCGAGGCGCTCGGACGTGGGGGTGAACGGGAACACGGCGATCTTGATGCCACCGGGACGCTCGTTGCGGGCACCAAAGAGCTCACCCTCGTGCACCGGCGGCGCGCTCCCGAGGTTGCCGAGGGTCTCCCTCCGCGAGGCGACGAGGGTCGTGCCGAGGCGGGCGAGATCGTCGCGGGTCTCCGCGTAGGAGGCCTCCCCGAGCGCGAGCGAGTGATCGAGGAGCGCGAAGCATGGCGTGAGGAGCTCGTCGTGGACGCGATCGAAGTCGATCACGAAGCCCTCTTTGCAGAGCTCCTCCGCCTCGAGCATGACGTCGAACCGCCACGTGTGACCGTGGAGCGAGATGCAAGGGCCGCGGTGACCACGAACGTGGTGCGCAAAATGAAGGTGGATGCCGCAGCTCGCCCGAAACATGGCCCCTACCCTCGGTACACGACGCGCGAGACGTCGTTCTCGCGCAGCACGAGCTTGACGAGCCCGGGGAGCTTCGGCGCGAGCTGGTTCCAGATCCAGGTGACGAGCACCTCGCTCGTGGGGTTCTCGAGGCCGGGCACGTCGTTCAAGTAATGGTGGTCGATGGTGTCGCGCGCGGGCTTCATCGCGCGCTCGATTTCGGCAAAATCGAAGACCCAACCGGTGCTCTCGTCGAGCCGGCCTTCGACGTGGATGTCGAGGTAAAACGCGAGCCCGTACACGTTGTGGCACGGGTGCGTAGGCGCCGTTCGCGGGAGGCGACGCGCGGACTCGAAGCGGACCGTGTGGACGAGCTCGTAAATGCCGGATTTTTCGGCCATGGGGGTGGCGCTCCTTTACCCCTTTTTCCGACGAGCGCGAGCGAAAACGCGGTCGCCCTCGGTCGTGCGCGACGAGACCCGCGAGCGAGGCGCATGAACGAGATGACTCGTGGTGGGCTGCCGGCGGCGGCCGGCGGCACGGACGAACGCGCCCCGCAGGCGCTAACGCGCTCCCGGAGTCGGAGAACCGAGGCGCGGGGGAGACTCGGCGAAAGCCGGTCGAACTTCCGCGGAACGGCACTAAGGTTTGCGCCGCATGGAACGTGATCCCCGCGCCGACGTTTCGCCGGCCCATTTGGCAGCCCTCGCCGGCCTCCGCCTCTCGGACGACGAGGCGGGCTCCTTCGGCAACGATCTCGATCGCATCCTCGCCTACATGAGCTTGCTCTCCGAGGTCGACACGACCGGGATCGCGCCCCTCGCGAGCCCCACCGCGGGGGCCTCGCCGCTCCGCGAGGACGTGCCTCTACGCGAGGTCAGCGCCGCCGCGGTCGTCGCGCTCGCTCCCAAATCCCAAGACGGCGCGTTCGTCGTCCCGAAGATCCTGGAGTAGCCGATGCTGTCGTTCGAAACGGTCGACGAGCTCCTCACACGACTCGCGCGCGGCGAAGCGACGGCGCGCGCGATCACCGAGCGCGCCCTTGCTCGGATCGACGCCAGGAACGACGCGCTCGGGGCCTTCCTCGCCGTCACGCGCGACGACGCCCTCGCCGCCGCAGACGAAGCCGATCGCGATCGCGCCCGCGGAGACGCACCGAAGAAGCTCGCCGGCGTGCCGATCGCGATAAAAGATGCACTCTGCATGAAAGGCGCACCGACGACCGCCGCGTCGCGTGTGCTCGCCAACTACGTCGCGCCGTACGAAGCCACCGTCGTCACGCGCCTCCGAGCCGCCGGCGCGGTGCTCGTGGGGAAGACGAACATGGACGAATTCGCGATGGGCTCGTCGACCGAGCACAGCGCGTATTTCCCCTGCAAAAACCCGTGGGACACGACACGCACCCCCGGCGGATCGTCGGGTGGGAGCGCGGTCGCGGTCGCGGCGGGCATGGCCACCGCCGCCCTCGGGAGCGACACGGGGGGCTCGATCCGACAGCCCGCCGCGTACACCGGCACCGTCGGGCTCAAGCCGACCTACGGCCGCGTGTCGCGCTACGGCCTCGTCGCGTTCGCTTCGAGCTTGGACCAGGTGGGCTCCTTCGCGACCGACGTCCGTGGCGCCGCGCGCGTGCTGGAGGTCGTCGCGGGGCACGACCCTCACGACGCCACGTCGTCGCGCGAGCCCGTCCCCACGTTCGAGGCGTCGTGCGGCCAAGACGTGCGCGCGCTCCGGATCGGTGTCCTCACGGAGTCCCTCGGCGACGGCCTCGCCCCCGACGCACGCGCCTCGTTCGAGGGCGCCCTCGAAGCGCTCGAAGGCCTCGGGTGCACGGTGAGCCGCGTGTCGCTCCCTTCGCTTCGCCACGCCGTCGCCACGTACTACGTGCTGGCGACCGCGGAGGCATCGTCCAACCTTTCGCGGTTCGATGGCGTGCGCTACGGCGTGCGTGTCATGCCGACGCCGACCGCGAGCCTCGGCGAGATGATCGGCGCGTCCCGCGACCAGGGTTTCGGCGCGGAGGTGAAGCGGCGCATTTTGCTCGGCACCTTCGTGCTGACCGCCGGCGCGTTCGAGGCCTACTACCTCAAGGCTCAAAAGGTCCGCCGCATCGTCCGCGACGAGCTGCTCGCGCTCCTCGCCGGCGTCGACGTGCTGGTCTCCCCGACCGCGCCGACCGAGGCCTTCGCGCTCGGCGCGCACGACCGCGATCCGCTCGCGATGTACCTGTCCGACGTGTTCACCCTCCCCGCGAGCCTCGCGGGTCTGCCGGCGCTCAGCGTGCCCTCGGGCCTCTCCGCCGGCGGTCTGCCCCTCGGTCTCCAGATCGTTGGCCGCCCCTTCGACGAAGCCACCGTGGTCCGTGTCGGCGCGGCGTTCGAGGCGGTGTCGGCGTTCCGCGCGAGCCGTCCACGCCCATGAGCGCACCCACGACGCTCACGATCGAGCCGGTAACCGAGGCCAACGTCGCCGCGCTCGAGGCGCTCTTCGTGAGCGCCGGATGTCATTGTTATTGCAGGTATTTTCACTTTTCGGGGACGAAGAACGAGTGGCTCGAGCGGCTCGCGTTCAGGCCCGAGGACAACGCGCGGGAGCTGCGCGAGGTCGCGGCACGGAGCTCCGGACCGGAGGGCCTCGTCGCGCGCGACCACGTGACCGGCGACGTGCGCGGCTGGGCGAAGCTCACTCGCCTCGCCGAGGTGCCGAAGCTCCGCAACCAAGGCGCCTACCGTCCGCTCGACCTCGGGGACGAAGGCAGCACGCTCGTGGTCGGCTGCTTGCTCGTGGACCCCGCTCACCGCAAGCACGGGGTCGCCGAGGCGCTCGTCGACGGCGCGGTCGCGCATGCACGCACCCTCGGAGCCGCGCGTCTGCTCGGGCTCCCGCGTCGGAGCGAGCTCCCGCTCTACGACGAGGAGGCCTTCGCCGGCCCCGAGCGCATCTACGCGCGCGCCGGCTTCCGCGTGCTCCACGATTCGCCCGCCTACCCCGTCTACGCGATCGATTTCGGAGCCGCCGCCAGCGTCGCGCCCGCATCGAACGATCGAATCCCGTCGATTTCGGGCGTTTAACGCAGTTTTTCTTATCTCCCGCCGGTGCGGTGCTCGCCAGCGTCGCGCCGCCTCCCCAGCACGAGCGCGCAGGCTTACGTCGGATCGACGATCGCCCCATCGTCGACACGGAAGCCCTCGGCGACGAGGTAGTCCCCTGCGAGGCCGAGGAACGCAGCGCGCGCGACCACGTCCGGAGGCATGCGCTCGCGCTCGATCAGGTACGTGAACGTGACCGGAGAGACGATGCTGCGGAGCACCTTCTCTTCGGCGAACGTGAGCCGAAGCGCCTCGACCCGACCGGGGGGCCGCGGCGAAGGCGAGATGCGCCCCGTGAGCACGGAGAGGAACTCGCGGGTCTCCTCTTCTGTGTAGTGTGCACGCACTCCGCGGGCGATGAGGTCGGCACCCATGAAGCCGAGGGGCACCGTCTCCTCGTGCGACCGCGCGCCACGGACGAACACGACGCTGCCCTTCGTCCATGTAAAAAGCTCCATGATCCGCGCCTCGACCTGGTCGAAGACGGCGCGGTAGAGCTCGACCGATCGCAACACACCGAGGCCGACGAGGGCGTCCCCGAGGCGGCCGCCGTAGCGCGGGAGCACCGCGAGCGCGCGATCGATTTCGACGCGGAGCACGGTCCCGTGGACGATGAGCTGCTCCCCGAGGAGCTCGCGCGGATCGGTGGACGCGACGAACTCGGGCACGCCGTCCACGAAGTAGACCTTCTTGCGCTTCTCGCGGACGGAGAGGCCCGCCTCCACGTCGTGACGCACGAGGAGCACGCCTGTCTCGCGGCCGTTCACGAGGCGATAGAGGAGCTGCGGGAGGGTGCGGCGATCGAACTCCACCGCACGTCGCTCTTCGGGGTGGGCGGAGTCGTCCCACTTCAGCGCGGGGCTCGACACGAAGCGCGACAGCTCGGGGTAGCCCACGAGCTCGCGGAACGGGCTCTTGTCGCGCGATAGGCGCGCGGTCGATGGGAGGCGCCCGGTGACGAGCAGCTCGACGAGGCGCGCGAACGTGAGCGGCCCTACGATTTCGCCGGGGGTGAGCTCCGCATGGTAGTCGAGCGAGCGCACCTCGAACGGATCGTCGAGCGCGGGCGGCGGGATCGTGCTCTCGCGGCCGGCGCGGCCGGGGGCGATCGTTCGGCGCTTCGACGCGTCCTCCGACTCGGGCACGATCTCCGGCATGAGGCCCAGCGTGCGCGCGACCTTCGCGAGCCCGCTCGGCGCGATGCGGAGGCGACGCCGGCGCACGATCTCTTCGACCGCCTCGGCGAACACCGCCGCCGACGCGAAGCGATCTTGCGGGGTCGGCGCGAGGGCGCGGTAGACGAGGCGCTTCACGTCGTCCGGCACGTCCTCCGCGGTGCGCTCGAACGTCGAGACGTCGCCGTCGCGGATGCGCTCTAGGACCGCGATCTCGTTGCCCGACCCGAACAGCGGCGCGCGCGTCAGCAGCTCCGCGAGCACGATGCCGACCGTAAATAGATCGCTCCGTGGGTCGAGATCTTTTCCGAGGACCTGCTCCGGCGACATGTACCCGAGCTTGCCTTTGACCTGCCCCACGTTGGTGCGGCGCTCGAGCTCGGCCGCGCGCACGATGCCGAAGTCGGTGAGCTTCACCTCGCCCCCGCGCGAGACGAGCATGTTGCCGGGAGAGACGTCGCGGTGGACGAGCCCGAGGGGACGCCCCTGCTCTCCACGCATGCCGTGCGCGTGCTCGAGCGCACGAAGCACCGACAGGATGACGTGGAGCACGACCTCGAGCGGGAGCGGTACGTCTTGGCTCGCCGCCGCGCGAACGAGCTTCGCGACGGTGGTGCCCTCGACGTACTCCATCGCCATGTAGAGCTCGCCGGATTCCTCACCGAAGTCGAACACTTGAACGACATTCGGGTGGCAGAGGCGCGCCGACACGCGCGCCTCGTCGACGAACATGGAGACAAAATCGTGGTCCTGCGCGAGCTCGGGGAGGATGCGCTTGACGGCGACCGTCTTCTCGAATCCGTGCGGGCCGCGCCTTCGCGCGACGTAGACCTCCGCCATGCCGCCGGCAGCCACGCGCTCGACGAGCGTGTAGGGGCCGAGCTGGGTCGGAGCGAACGGCACGTCCATGCGCGACGGATGCTACGCGAAGTCTCGACCGGCGGGGAAATCGCCGGTACGTTCGGCCCATGCTCGGGACGGCACGCGGTCTTTTGGAGAGCCGTGGGCGCGTCGTGGCGGTCACGGCGGCACGTGACTTTTTAGGACGGCACCTCGTTCCGCTCCTCGCGAACGACCCGGCGTACGATCGGGTGCTCGCGATCGACATCGACCACGGACCCGATCGGCCGTCGCCAAAGTCGTCGTCCAAGGTGCGCTCGTACCGGGTCGAGGCAGGCAGCCCGCTCGCAGCGCAGCGCCTCGGTGAGATTTTCCAGGCGGAGCACGTCGACACCCTCGTCCACGTGGGCTTCTTGCCCACCCCGAGCCGCGCCTCCGCGTTCGCCCACGAGCTCGAGAGCGTCGGTACGCGGAGCGTGTTCATGGCCGCACGCAAGGCGAACGTGCGAAAGGTCGTGATGGCCTCGCAGACGCTGCTCTACGGCGCGCGGCCGGAGAACCCGAGCCACCTCCCCGAGACGGCGAAGCTCCGGCCCCCGGACGACCCGTTCTTCCTCGACAAAGTCGCGGCCGAGGCCGAAGCGGCGCGCTTTGCCGAGTCGACCCAAGGCACGTGCGTGACGGTGCTTCGGCTCGCGCCGCTGCTCGGGCCCACCGTCGACACCTGGCTCTCGCGCATCTTTTCGCTGCCGGCGGTGCCCACGCTCATGGGCTTCGACCCTCTCGTACAGCTTCTTCACGAGGTGGACGCCCTCGCCGCCCTCAAGCTCGCGACGGACGCGGACGTGGCCGGCGTGTTCAACGTGGTGGGAGACGGCGTGCTTCCGATCTCTCGCATCGTGAAGCTCCTCGGAAAGGCCCGCCTCCCCTTGCCCGAAGCGGGGGCCGCGGCCGCCCTGTCCGCGCTCTGGCTCACGAGCCTGTCCGTCGTCCCGAAGGCTTTTTTGCCTTACCTGCGCTACGTCTGCGTCGCCGACGGCACGCGCGCCCGCACCGTACTCGGCTTCTCTCCCACCCACTCCGCGCGCGAGGCCGTCTTGGACTTCGCCAACGCCGACCGCCTCCGGTCCGCCGATCTCCTCTCCGAAGCGCCCCGATGAGCGACGTCCCCCCCCGAGCACCGCCCGAAAACGTGAGCCGACGCGACGTCGCCGAGCAAATAAGCGAGCTCGAAGATCGCTTCGTGAGGCTCATGGACGAGCCGACCGACGCGATGGCCGCGTCTTCGACGTCGATGCCGACGGTCTCCGCGTCCGGGCCAAAAGAGCCTCCCCCCGAGTACGCCCCGTTCCGCGCGCGCTGGAGCCGCGACGCCCTCCGCGAGCGCTACGAGCACGTCGACGAGCTCGGGTTCGATCCCGCGTACGAAGCGCGCGTCGCGCCGGTGGTCGAGTTCCTCTACCGGCGCTACTTCCGTGTATCCTGCAGGGGAATAGAGAACGTGCCCGCGGAGGGGCGGTGTTTGCTCGTGGGCAACCACTAGATCGGAAGAGCG
>JAAFHV010000363.1:0-5150 GCA_013297655.1 Myxococcales bacterium
GGGTGGGAGGCTTCGACGAGCTCCACGAATCGGTCTTGGACTCGGGTCGTGGGGTCGGCGATCGAAGCGCGCGCGACCGTCGTCGTTCCCGGGTAGGTGAACGGCGGCGACCACCAGACGGTGAGCGCGCGCGGGGCACTCCAATCCGGAGTCGCAAGGGCGTCCACGGAGATTGGCCTGTACGGAAGCGGGAACAGGTCGTCGGACGCGCGCAGCATGATCGTGCCGTCCGTCCAGAAGAAAGCTTGCTCGTACATGACGCGGAAGTGCTCGCCCCCGTCGCCGATGCGGAGCTTCCGTCCCGCGGCCGCCCACGCGGCCATGCCGGGCAGCGCGCGGCGACGTGACGGCGCTGCCGTTGAAGTTGCAGGATGCATACAGTCCTCCGTTACGAGCGCGGGAGTCGACCGCCCTTGCCGTCGCTCACGCCGTAGGGCGCACTTCGCGTCCGCGTGTCGAAGCGATTCGGCCGGAACGGGTCGAAGTCGTGCGCGAGGCTCTTGCCGTTGATGCGGTATCCGCGCCCTGGAATGCGCTGGATACGATTGCCGTGGTCGATCGTGTTGCCGTTCGCGTCACGCTGAACGACGCGAGGGACTTTCATTGTCGAGTTTCCTTTCGCTCTCGGGCGCGACGTAGCGTCTCGGTGGCTGTATCGAGTCGGAAGAAGGCTTCGGACATCTCCGCCATGTGGCGCTCGGCGTGCTCGAGCGGGCAGCCGTCGTGGGCGCGGTACGCGAGGTCCGCGGCGACCGCAGCCTCGACCACGTCGCGCTCGAGCTTGGACAGGCGCGAGCCTCTGGC
Source organism: Myxococcales bacterium (assembly GCA_013297655.1). Classification (GTDB taxonomy): domain Bacteria; phylum Myxococcota_A; class Polyangia; order Polyangiales; family Polyangiaceae; genus JAAFHV01. The sequence goes on from JAAFHV010000363.1 coordinate 805, forward strand.
CCGCCCCATCGACTCGTCGCAGGCCTTCACGGCGAGGACGGCGACGATCGCGAACGCGGCATTCGCGATCCACGCACCGGCGTGGATGTCGACGCTCTGTGCGGACACGATCGTCAGGAAGGCGGCAATGACCAGCGCGTGCAGCGCGGCGAACCGAACGAAGCTCATCGCGGTGCTCCGTCGCCGGCGACCATGCCGGCGGTCGCGAGCAGGCCGAGCGCCTCGGCGAGCAGCTTCGCGTGCGGCTCGCAGAAGAGGGCGATGCAATCGGGATCGAGCAGCTCGGCGCGCGAGCCGGCGAGGTAGCCCGCTGCGAAGCACGCCACGGCCGAGCGCTCAGCATCGGCCTCGTGCGGGTGTCGCCCCTCACACTGGAGCTCGCAGATCGGGCAGTCTTCTTTCCGCTCGCTCACGCTGCCCTCTTCGGGGGCTGCGAGGGGGATGCGCCGCCGGGGATGAGGCGCAGCGTCGGACGCTCGAGCTCGCGGGCCTGCGTGTCGAGGCGCTCCGTGATGCTGAGGAGGTTCGCCGTCGGCATCTGCGCGGGGCGCGGGATGGCGGAGACCGGCGGCGCCGCAGAGACGAGGCGGACCACCGGGGTGGTCTCTTCCGCGAGGAGCGCCTCGGCCTCGCCGAACGCGTTGTCGGCCGTCCGCACGAGCTTGGCGAGGTAGGCCGGCCCGATCGCTCGCGCGACCTCGAGGCCGCCCGCGATCTCGGCCCACACGTGCTCGCCGTGCGGGGTGTGGAGCCACGCGACCGCCGAGGCGTCTTCGATGCGCCGCTCGAGGGCGCGGGAGTTATCGCGCTGGCCGAGGGCGGCCAAGGCGGTGACCAGGATTCGGAGGCGACGGGCGAGCTCGTAGCGCATGGGGACCTTTTGCCGGGGCGGGTGGAGTGGCGCCCCGACAGCGCTACGAATCTAGCGCGCTAGAAACGTAGCGCAAAAGCTTTGTAGCGCGGTCCCTCATTTCGGTGGGAGCTTTCCCCACAGGGACAGCGCCGCCGCCGTTCGCGTACGCTCCTTCTCCCCGTCCGAAGCGGAGAAGAGCCCATGAAAATCAGCGGTTGGTGTGTGGCGGCGGGGCTTCTGCTCGTCGCCGGATGCGGGAAGCAGAGCCACGACGATGCGCCCAAGGACGCGGCCACCGCACCTGCGCTCGCGAGCTACGGCGTCTCCGAGCTCGCGGGAAAGGTGCGCGACGGGACGGCTCCGCCGATGGGCACACGTGTGCGGGTCACCGGTAGGGCCGACGATCACGTGACGTTCGGCTTTGCCGAGACCCGCACGCGGCTCGACGTCCTCCCCGAGTCAAAGGACGCCGGGGTCGACTACGTGATGTGTGTCGGCTCGGAGCGGCGGGACATGACGCTCGACGCGGTGAAGGGGCAACCGGTCGTGATCGAGGGGACGCTCGCCCCGATCGGCGGGGCGTTTCCTGCGCTTCGTCCGTGCCGGATCGTGAGCCCCTAACCCGTCTCGTCGACCTCAGCGATAACCACGATGCGGTCCGGCGCGTCGACGAGAGCAGCTCGTCGGATGCCCGGGCCTCCGCGCGCTGCGAGCTCGCGCAGCTTCGCGGCGGTAATCGTCATGTTCCGCGAGTAGAGCACGCGAGGTCCGACGACGGCGATCGCCACGCCTTCCGTCTCGCCGTACCGAAGTGCGGCGCTCGTTGACAGCGCGGTGAAGCGCGGGCCGAGCTCGTGAAACGCCTCGCCGTGCTCTGCGAGCGCGCGCCGCCACGGACGACGCCGCATCTGCAGCGCGGCGCCGAACAGGTCGCACTCGCGCTCGCCCACGATGCCCCGCGCGTGGCCGATTTCATGGCCGATCGTCCACTCTTCGATCGCCGGAAAAAGGCCGGGCGCGACGTAGATCTTCCGGTCACGGGCAACGAAGCGCCCGCGTGCTCGAGCACGGGTCGTGTGCTCGATCGTCAGACCGAGTCGGCGCGCGATCTCGGACGGGAGGAACACCTCCTCGGCGTCCGCGTCGAGCTCGCGGTAGAGCGCTTCCGCGAGCGCTTCGATCTCGGCTTGGATGTCGGCGGCTTCGTCCACAGCCACCATGGACGCTCCATCCTAAGTGCGCGGGAATGGACGCTTATTTGTCCATGATCGTGCGGTCAGCGCACGCGACGTGGGTTCACCTTGGGCAGCGTCTCGCCCTTGCGATCGCGCCACTCCCGAAACTCTTCCGTGAGCGTCTCGAGCCACCACCGCGGGCTCTTCCGCTCGGCGCCGGCGAACGCGACGTTGCGCTCGGCGAGGAACGTGCGCGCCTCGTCAGCCCGCCCGTCGTGGCCCTCTTGGGCGAGGAACATCGCGCGCGCGGCGTCGAAAGAACCGAGCTCCACGCCGTCGCCCGCCTCGATCTCGCGAGGGCCTTTGCCGGTGAGAAGCCACGCTGGTGAGACCTTGGCCGCGATCGCGAGGCGCTCCACCGATGGCCCGCGCATCGAGGCATCCTCGGCCGTTTTCGATCGGACGAAGAAGCTCGAGAGGAAGCCGCGTGAGAGGCCCGCGGCTTCGCACCAGGTCTCCGCGTCCGCGACGATCTGCTCTTCGATGACGGAGCGCAGGCGAGCGGCGAGCTCGTTTTTCCCGTCTGCCATGAGAGCTAGCACTACCATCGTAGTGCGCTACGTTCGAGACCTCGGAAGTCGACGCTTGCGCTAGAGTCGTAGCGCGCTATAAACGTAGCGCAATGACGTCCACCCTCGCCGAGCGGGTGCGTGAGCTGTGCGATGCCTACGGCGGCTCTCGCGAACGGCTCTCGACCCTGTGTGGTCTCGCTCCCTCCCACCTCGGGCTGATGGTTGCTGGCCGCAACCAAAGCCTTCGCACCGATGTCGCGGTCAAGATCGCTGATGCGACCGGCGTCAGCCTCGACTGGCTCGCCACCGGCCGCGACCCCGCGCCGAGCTGGCCGGCCGTGCGCGAGAAGATCCGCGCGCTCGAGACCCAGCCGGAAACGGACGGTGCAGCGTGAGCGGCGGCGCATCCCTCGAAGGTGTGGCCGCCCCTGCCGTCCGCGACCTGAACGCGAGTGAGGTAGGTGCCTTCCTGCCGCGCGCGTCCTTCGCGCGTCGGATGCTCGGCCGGGCCTTCCTCGTCACCTCGCTGCGCGTGTTCGCTGCGGTGCGATCGCGGCTCGATCGCGAGCACCTGCGAACGCGCGTCCTCGAGCTTGCAGCGCGCGGGGCGCTTCCCGTCGGCCGCTCACAACGCTCCCTACCCGCACCTCCGGAGAACATGTGAAACACATCGAGAAGCTATTTTCCGTGCTCCCGACGCCCGTCCTGCGTCTCCTCCTCGCGCTGCTCGACGTCTCACCGGCGTTCGATCGCGTGCGTCGCCTCGTCGCACTGGAGCTGCGATTCCGCGACAAGGTGCTCGACGAGCTCGCGTTCCAGGCGGGCAGCTCGCTGTGGGGCATTACGCCCGTGGGGATCGCATGAGCCGCGGCCGTCTCTTCGCGCTGCGCCTCGTGCCGATCGCCGCGTACGCGCTCATCTACTTCGCTCAGGCGAGCGGCCTGCTCGCGCCGAGCACCGCCTTCTACGTCGCGCTGATGGCGTTCTACGTGACGGCCGATCTCCTCCTCGACTCTCACCTCGAGAGGCGGCGCCTTCGGCAGCTTCACGAGGAGCTTTACGAGCTCGAGGAGAAGCACAAGGCCGACACGACGATCGTGGCCTTCATGCGAGACGGCAAGGCGGTCCACACCATCCGGATCGTCGACGGGGCGACGAGGCGCATGCACGACCGCGCGCTCGCTGCGAAGGGAGGCGTCGGATGAAGCAGCTCGCGCTCCCCACCGCCGCGGGCCTCGCGTACTTCCCCGGCGTCGACGCCGATGGCTACGGCACGCACGACGTGCAAGCCGCGGTTGGCCAGGCTCCGAAGCCGGGCCGTCGCGGTCGTCCGTTGTGGGATCCGTACGTCGGCTTCCTCGCTCCCGTCCGACCCGCACCGAAGCGGAGGCGCAAGTGAACCACGAGTTGCTCAAGCAAATGGCAGAACGACAGCTCCGCGACATCGATGCGCGGAACGCCCGCAAGGCCGGCGGCATGTCCGTTCGCGATCGCGAGGACCACCGCGTTTACACGACGATCGTGCAGCTCTGCGAGGAGAACGCGGAGCTGCGCGCGAAGCTCGAGGCGACGGCCGCGTGAAGATCGAGGTCACTCACTGGCCGCGGCTCACCGATCCGCAAGGGCGACGCGTGCACACGACCTGGCCCGCCCTCTGCGCACGCCTCGCTCGCCCCGTCGAGACCACGGACAAGCATTCTGTCGCGGGCCTGTCGATCGCGACGTTCCGCGAGGACCGCCGCGCGC
>JAAFHV010000363.1:5160-7370 GCA_013297655.1 Myxococcales bacterium
GCGTCGAGACGGTGAGCGCGATCGGCCTCGACTTCGACGAGCAGCTCGACTGGGCGGCGCTCGTCGACGCGCTCTCGGATTGCGCGAGCGTCGTGCACACGACGTGGAGCTCGACCCCCGAGGAACGGCGCGCTCGCGCGTTCATCCTCCTGTCGCGGCCCGTCTCCGCTCCGGAGTACCGCGTGCTGCAGAAGCTCGCGGCGAAGCGCATGGCGGCGCTGGGGGCGAAGACGGACGACAAAGCGGCCGACCCGTCGCGCCTTTGGTTCCTTCCGTCGGTGCAGCCCGGCGGCGAGTTTCTCCACGCCGTCGGCACCGGCGTCGCGTGGAAGCTACCGGCGACGATCCCACTGCCCGTTGAGCCTGCGCCCGCTCCGCCTCAGCAGCTCGAGCTCGGCGACCGAGCGACGGGCGACCTGCCGAGCCGCGCGGCCGCGTACCTCGAGCAGGTTGGTCCAGCCATCTCGGGGAGCGGCGGCGGGAAGCACACCCTCGTCGTCGCGATGAAGCTTGTGCGCGGGTTCGACCTCGACGACGCGACGGCCTACTCGCTGCTCTCGCGCTGGAACCAAACGTGTCAGCCGCCGTGGACCGAGCGCGAGCTGCGCCGCAAAATCTCGCAGGCTCGCGAGCACGGCACCATGCCGTTCGGGAAGCTCGCGGCCGCGCAGAGGGCCTCGCGATGAGCGGCAAACGAGGCTCGCTCGAGAAGCGCTTCTGGGCGAAGGTCCGGAAGTCGGACGACCCCAACGGCTGTTGGGAGTGGACTGGCGCGCAGAACGGCAGCGGCTACGGCGTGATCGGGCTCGGCGGCCGCGCCGACGGCATCGAGCGTGCGCACCGGCTATCGCTGATTCTATGCGGGCGCCCGCCGGGGGATCTCTTCGTCTGCCACCGCTGCGACAACCGCAAATGCGTTAACCCGGACCACCTCTTCCTCGGCACGCCCGCGGAGAACGCCCGAGACATGATCGAGAAGGGCCGCAACTCGCCGCCGCCGGTTCGCCACGGAGCGAGTAATCCACGGGCGCGACTGGTCACCTCCGGGGGAGTCGAGCGGACGATCACCGATTGGGCAAAGGTGACCGGCATCAAGGGTTCTACGATTCGCGATCGCCTTGACCGTGGCTGGTCAGTTGAAAGGGCGCTCGCATGATGGCGGCCTCCCTTCGCCCCTACCAGCACGAGGCCGTCGACGCGATCCGCTCGGCGATCCGCGCTGGCAAGCGACGCGTCCTCTTGGTTTTACCAACCGGAGCTGGAAAAACACTTACCGCTGCGTCGATGATCGCGGCCGCGGTCGCGAAGGGGAAGCGGTGCCTCTTCGTCGCGCATCGTAAAGAGCTCATCGACCAGACCGTCCAGGCCTTCGCGCGGCTCGGCCTCACCTGCGTCGGCGTCATCCGAGCAGGCGACAAGCGCCGCGATCCGAGCCAGCCGATCCAGGTCGCGAGCATCCAGACGCTCGCGAACCGCGTCCAACAGGACTTCGATCTCGTCTTCGTCGACGAGGCGCACCGCTCGGGCGCGCGCACGTACGTCGAGCACATCTTCGAGCGGCACGCCAAGGCCATCATCATCGGCCTCACCGCGACGCCCATTCGCGGCGACGGCAAGGCGCTCGGCGCGCAGTTCGACGAGATCGTCATCGGCGCGAAGTACTCCCAGCTCATCGCCGACGGCTTCCTTTGCGAGCCGCGCGGCTACTCCACGCCGCTTCTGCCCGACCTCGCCAAGGTCCGCACAACGGCCGGTGAGTACAACCAGAAGGACCTCGAGGCGGCGGTCAACAAGGGGTCGCTGATCGGTGACATCTACACGCAGTGGGCGAAACACCCTCCCGCGCGCACCGTCGCGTTTGCGGTCAGCGTCGCGCACTCGCTCGCGATCGTGGAGCGTTTCCGCGCCGCCGGCGTGGCCGCGGAGCACCTAGACGGCACGACCCCCGAGACCGAGCGCGAGGCCATCCTGGCCCGCCTCGCTTCGGGCGAAACGATGGTCGTGTCGAACGTCGGCGTGCTCTGCGAGGGATGGGACCTACCCGCGTGCAAGCGCCTCATTCTCGCGCGCCCAACCAAGTCCCTTGGTCTCTACATGCAAATGGGCGGTCGCATCCTCCGCCCATGGGAGAACGAGATCCCCATCATCCTCGACCACGGCGGCAACTGGGACCGCCACGGTGCGCCCCACATCGACCGTGAGTGGCGTCT
>JAAFHV010000365.1 GCA_013297655.1 Myxococcales bacterium
TCCCGCGCGGCCGACGTGTTCGCGCACCTGCGCGGTGGCGCGCGCGACCCGCTTTGGGTCTATCGCGTCGTCACGGCGGGCGATTCACGGGTCCGCTTCGAGGATGGATACATGGGAGGGCCGGCGGCGACGGTCGTCGAGGAGTCGCGATGGGCGGTGGTGCTCGCCCGCCACCCGGACCTCACGCTGGTCTCGTGGGTCGTGCGGTCCGGTGGCCAGGGATACGAGACCACCACGATCGCCGAGGGCCGCGACGGACGCACCTTGCTCGCGCACCTGGAATATTCGAGCGGGCGCCGTCCTGCGGGTTGAACGGCCTCCGCCTCGTTCGTTCGCGGCAGGACGAGCGTGGAGGTCGCCGGAGAAGAAATCGTGCTCGTGTCCGATTTTGGTGACGGACCTCGCGCCGCGCCCCAAACGACAGGCAGCACGACGGACTACGGCTCGGGCAACGAGCCGTGTCGCGACGTCGTGTGCTTTTTCCGACGAGGGTTCATGAGCTCACTAAAATTTGTTTGCGTCGCGGCTGCGCTCTCCGTCGCCGCGGTAACCATGTCGTTCGCGTGCTCGTCCACCCCCGGTACGGAGGACGACGGCGACGGGGGCTCGGGGCCGGGCGCGACCGATCCCGTCGTCTCGGCGAGTGAATGTGGCAGTCAGTGCGAACAAAAAGCGGCCGAGTGCGGGGCGCCGGCGGGGTCCGCGACGTCGCAGTGCGACGCCATTTGTGGCCGCTCGCCGACCAAGTCCCAAGTGGCTTGTTTGCTCGAGAAATCGTGCAGCGTCCTCGCCCGCCTCGACAGCGCGGACGACTTCGACGAGGCCTGCGCGAAGCCGAGCGCGCCCCCCGCTCCGACGGGCGGCCGTGACTCCTCGGTCGCCCCCAAAGACAGCGGCCCGACCGCGTGTGTCGCGATCGGCAAGACCGGGTGCAGCTCCCTCAACGCACCTTCGGGTTGTTGCGCCGATAGCAAACGACCGACGATCGTGTGCAATGGCAACAACGACGGCAAAGGCAACGCCCAGTGCTGCGTGAATCAGGGCAAAACCTGCGTCGAGGTGTCCGATTGCTGCGGCTACGCGGGTGCATCGGACGACATCAAGAAGCTCTATCGGTGCGACGGGACCTGCAAATTCTGAGCGCCCGCGGCCTCGTCGTTCGGCGGGTCGCCGCGCGCGATCTTCGGCAATAGCGAAGCGGGCGTCGTTGGCAATCGCGAGCGCACGGTTCGAGCGGTATCGACGGCGCACGAGTCCGTGCGCCTATCGATGGTCTGCGCCTCTCAAAAGGGGGCGGCTCTCAAAAGGGCGGCGGCGGGGGCGGCGGCGCTCCGGTGCAGTTGCGCGCGCTCGGCCCGGAGTCGAAGGGTACGCACTCGATTTCGGGGCCCTGGCACGCCGTGCGGCACGTGAGGACCGACGTCATCGAGCAGCACTTGAGGTTCCCGCAGAGGTCGCAGTCTCTCACTGTCGTATCGGGGGGAGGCGTGACGACGCCGGCGTCCGAGCGTGCGTCGGGATCGTTCGGGTTCGGCGCGCCGTCGACGAGGTTCGGATTCGGCGCGCCGTCGCGGAGAGTGCCGTCGATCGCTCCGTCGGCGCCGCCGGGCGTGGTGCCCTTGCTGGGGTCGAAGCCGGCTCCGTCGACGCCATCGGCGCGCTCGGCCTCACGAATGCAGGTCCCGGTCGCGACGTCGCAGGTCGCCGTCGCGTCGACGCAGCTCTTGCGATAGCAGGTCTCGTTCTCCGCGCAGGCCACGCCGAGGCAGCGGTCGTCGAGGTAGAGCGGGACACGAAGAGCCTTGTGGTGCACGAACCGCACTCGGCGACGAATGACGATGCAGTTGGCGGCGAGGGTGGGCTTCGCTATGCCCTTTTCGTCGAGATCGTTGCAGAGCTCGGGAGGGCCGCCGTTGGTGTCGACCATGACCTGCACGATCTCGACGTGATCGCGCGCGTCGACGGACTCGGGGATGAGCGAGAACGCCCCCAAATAGGCCGACCCTTGGCTCGAGTCGCAGCGATCGAGCTCCCCCTCGGTTTGGCGTACGTCTTCGCGCACGAGCCCATCGGCGTGCCGCACGAGCACCGCGAACCGGGCCCTCGATCCGCTCGCGGGCGAACAAATCGTGGTGTCGCTCGAGAGCGCCCCGTCGAGCTGCGTGGCCTGGAGGCACGCGACGAACGAGCCAATCGCGCCCAACGTCGCGATGGCGATAAGCGCGCGGACGGCGGATGTCCTACCGCGGGTTCGTACGTTCAGCATCGTTGCCTTACCTCGCCCGCGAGCTTAGCAAACAACGAGGACACGCGCTTTAAGCGTGGCGCCGCCGACGAGCGGAGATGCCGACGAGCGCGAGGCCAAGCCCCACGAGCGCGCCCATGTCTTTCGGACCCGCGCCACCCTGGTTGCAGCCCTCGTTCGGCTCCGCCAAAAGACCTTGCTCGCCGCCGGCGGCGGTGGGCTTCGCGGATCCGGTGGGGGCGGGGGCGTTCGGGCGGCTGGGGGCAGGAGCGCCGCCGTCGGCGGACGAGGGGGCCCCCGCGTCCGGCGTGGTGGGCGTCGTGGTGCCGTCGGCGAGGGGATCACACGGGCCGGCCATGACACCGACCGCGACCCACGCGCACTTGATGACCGCGATCTCGGTCGCGGTGTACTTGAGCGCCGTCGCCGCGTTCACGGTCATCGTCGCTGCGCCGGCGAAGTCGGTGCGCTGTTGGAAGTACTTGGTAGAGACCTCGTACCAGAGCTTCTCGGCCTTCTCCCAGCCTAGCTTTCCGCCCACTTTGGTCTTCGAGAACGGGTTCGTGCCGCCCATGGTCATGAGGTATGCGGCGTTGTTCGGGATACCCGAGTTGATGTGCACGCCGCCGTTGTCTTGTTGGGTGTTCACGAACTCGCGCATGTTCGAAGGCTGGTTCTTCGCGCGGGGGTTCGCGAGGTCGCGGATGGGGCCGTTCGCGCCCACGTTCTCGCCGGTGACCCAGTTCAGCCGGTCGTCGGCTTTGTAGGCGTGCTCGATGTACGTGGAGAGGATGTCGGACACCGACTCGTTGAGGGCGCCGGGCTGGCCCTGGTACACGAGGCGCGAGGTGCTCGTGGTCACTCCGTGGGTGAACTCGTGCGCGACCACGTCGATGCCGGCGGAGAGCGGCTTGAACCGCGTCGCGCCGTCGCCATAGGCCATTTGGGTGCCGTCCCAAAAGGCGTTTTCGTAGTTGCTGCCGAAGTGCACCGTGGAAATCATCGGCGAGTTTTGGCCGTCGATGCCATTCCGAGCGAAGCGTGTCTTGTAGAAGTCGTAGACGAACGTCGCGTAGAAATGCGCGTCCACCGCCGCGCCCTTGCCGCGCGCCACGTTGTCCCACGAGTTTTGCTGGGTCGACGAGACCATCGTTCCGGGCAACGTTTGCTGCGTTTGGGCCGAGTAGGTGCGGATCGGCGCGCCGCGACTGCCGTCGAGCATGGTGAACGTGGTGCCGTTTTGGGTGACCTCGAACTCCTTCTCGTCCCCGAGCACACCGAGGCCCTTGGCCTTGATGGTCTCGAGGTCGTCGAAGGCCTCGAGCACCTCCCCCGTGATCGCGTCGAGGGTCACGTCCAGGACCGCGGCGGTGGTGGCGCTCGTGGCGCGCACGACGTGGTGGTAGGCGAGGCGCGGCTCACGGCCCGGCTCGGCGAAGATCACGAGCTCGGGGGCGCGCGCGCCGTCGGAGCGAAGGTCGACGCGCGAAATCTCGGGGACGCGGGTCAGCATCTCCTGTTCGGCGCGGTCGGCGGCGTAGCGCGCGGAGAGGGAAGGCACCACCGAGAGGGCGAGGCCCGGCACGATCCGCGCGTCCATCGTGGTGAGCGCGCCGTCGCGATCGAAGTGCATCGTGAGCTCGCCGCCACGAACGGGCACACCCGAGACCGTCTCGTCGAAGCGCACGTGGGTGCCGCTCTCGCTCTCCTCCGAGCGTGCGACGCGGAGCTCGGTCTTCGGGTCGACCAAGCCGAGGAGCTTCGGGTTCTTCGCGAGGAACGAGAGGCCCTTCTCGGCTGCGTTCGCGCCCTCGAGGCTGGAGCCGACGATGCGCGTCTCCAGGTGCCGCACGGTGGCGAGGTCCTTCGCGATCTCGACTTTCGCTTCGATGCCCTGCGACGCGAGGTCGGCCACGAGGGCCGCTTCCGAGGACGCGCTCTCCTCCGTCGGGCCGCGGCTGGCGCAGGCGACGAGGGCAAGGGCGGCGAGGGATACGGCGCTCGGCTTCGAGAGGATCGTGCGAGGCATAAGGTCTCCATCAGCAAGGGCCGAGCCACGAGCGCCAAGGGCCACGTTGAGCCACGACCCGTTCAGGCTATCGACCCCTGCACCGACTTGTCCGAGCTTTCAGAATCGAAAGACGCCGACCAAATCGTAGGCAAATGTAGGTGTTCCCCCGTTTGGATGGATCCGATCGGATCCGCGCGTGGTCTCGAAGGGCCTCACCCACCGACCCCGATCGCCAGCGCATGGCGCCCGCTCGCTCGACCGAACGGCGGCTTGCGCCAGGGGTTTTGTGCGCGGGGCGCACGGGGCCGGTGGGGGAAGAGAAAGAGCGCGCGGGACCGGCGGAAACGGCCGCGGGTCGGCACGGTTTTGGGGCGCTGGCGGGCCCCTCCGCAATCTCGGCATCGTTCCGCGCGATGGCCAGTACGCCAGGGCGTAACTGAGGGAATTAGGCTTTTGGGACCGCGCGAGAACGCTGCTCTCAGACAGTGACGGCCCCTCCCGCCAGCGCCCCAAAACCGCGCCCACCCACGGCCTTCCCCCGGCCTACGCGTGGAGAGTGGAGAAGAGAAAGAAGAAGAGAGAGAGAAGAGGGGACTCGCGGGGCACTCGCGTCGCGTCGCCTCGCAAGAGAACAATGCGATTTGTGGCGAGACCGAGCTCCACCTAGGAGGCCGCGCGGAACGAACTCCTGTTCGTGAGCACGGCCGACGACCCTTGGAAGTCCCTGACGAGGGACGACGGTGGGGCGAAGGTATCGCCGCAAATCGCCGTTGTTCTCAGCCCGTGGGGCGGGGGGGGGCAAAGACGGAGAGGGGAGGCGGCTCGGTGGTGTCGGTCGTGAAGTAGCCGGACAGACCGAAGAACACCTGGTGGCGCATGAGATCGGGCGCGGCCAACGTGCCGGAGAAGTTCACGTAGCGGTTCGAATAACCGCCGAGCGCGCCGAGCCAGTTCGTGAGCTTGTAGCGCACGAGGGCCGTGGCGCCGATGAACGTGAGGAACGCTTCGCCGTCGTTCGTGGGGCGCAAGATCGCGCGGCTCACGGAGCCGGTGACGAGGACCGCGATGTTGCGGAGGCCCTTGTCGTTGGGGAACGGCACGCCGCCGACCACCGCGTCGACCTGGACCGTGCGGCCGAAGCCGATGCGCGGGTTGGCCGAGCCAAATGTGTAACCTGCAATGAGCTCGGCGTTGAACGTGGGCTTTTGGTAGAGGAGCTCGCCGCTCGCTTGCGGGCTGAAAATGACGCTGCGGTCGTTCGGATCGAGCGCGTTCGGATCGGCGGGGCCGGTGCCCGGCGGATCGGGCGGGAGGGAAGGCGCCGGCACCGTCGCGACGGCGCCGCCCACGCGGCCGGTGCCCGAGAGCGCGTCGCTGAAGATGTACGTAGCGCCGATGTTCGAGCGCACGAGGTGCTGCGAGAAGTCGCCGCGCCGAACGGGCACCACGCGCGTGAAGTCGAGGAAGAAGTTGTTGTAGATGCCCTCGTACTCGACGTCGAAGAAGCCTCGCACCTTGGTGCCGAAGTCGTGGAGCACGGCGCCGATGGTGTTGAACTGGATGAAGTCGAGGCCGCGGTGAAAGAGGCGACTTCCGTCGGCGAGGAGGCTCGGCTCGTCGCGCAGGGTGGTGCTCATCGTGGCGCCGACGAGGTGCACGTAGCGCGTGGTGGGCGTGATCTCGTGCTGGAGCTGGAACGTGAGGTTCGACAGCGTGAACGTGCGCTGGAGGTTCGCCGGGTCGACCTGGAAGAGCACGCCGTCTTGCTGACGGGTGGAGTTCAAGGTCTGCACGCTGGAGAAGGCACGAACGCCGAGGCGCGTGTTCTTCCCGAGGGTGAAGCCGCCGCCGTAGAGCGCGAGGATGCTGCCGTCTTGCGGGAGCGAGGGCTCGCCGCTGTGGAGCTTGTAGTACTGCTGCCCGAGCACCTGCACGCTCAGCGACTGGGGCTCGTCGCTCTTGCCCCAAAAGTCAATCGAAACGCGGGCTTCGATGGCGTTGTAGAGGGCCGAGCGGCGGATGACGGGGCCATCCAACGTGTCTTGGGTTTGGATGACGTTGCTGTTGTAACCGCCGACGATCGAGGCGGTGCTCGTGATCTCGATCGGCCGGTGCTGGACGATGCGCCCCTCCGGATCGACGACCCGGACGCGGGAGCCGGTGAGGGCGCTCGTTTGTTGCGCGTGGGCCTGCGCGCGGATGGCGGCGCCTTGCTGATCTTCAGCCGATTGGGCCGCGGCGCGCGGGTCGAACTGGTCGTCGCGTGTGGTGCGCGGGTCGACCGGGAGCACGTTCGAGCCCTCCGCTTGGGTGGTTCGCGGATCGCGTGTCTCCGGGCCGGTGAGCGGCGGAGCTTGCGGGCGCGTTGGCTGCGTAGGCTCCGTGGGCTTGTTGGCGGGGCTCGTCGCGCTCGCCGACGCAGGCGCAGCCGCTGCTGGGGCCGGCGGGGGTTGTGCCGGCTGTGCGAGCTGTGCGAGTAGAAAAAGCCACATGGGGGAGGTACGCGCCAGTGCCGAGGCAAACCACCCCGGTGAGCGGTCCGATGTTGCCCCACCTTCTCGCGCCCTCCAACCGAAAACCCGATCATCGCGGAGTTTTCACCTGGCGCGTTGTACGCTCGCCGCGTGCGTGTCGTCGCGGTGACCCAGATTTGGCCGAACAGCCTCGAGCCTCTTTCGGCGGCGTTCAACGTGCAACAGTTCCGCGAGCTCGCGGCGTTGTGTGATCTCGAGGTGATCTCTGCGGTCGCGAGCTTCCCTCTCGCGAAGCACACGGGTCAGCCCCCGCGGCCCGCGCTGCTCGCCGGTCTCCCCGAGCACGAGACGATCGCGGGCATTCCCACGACCTACCTGCGTCAGCTCTACGTGCCCAAAGTCGGGGTGCCAATCGCGGTGCCGCTCTACCTGGCCTCTGCGCTGCCGCATCGCGCGCGCCTCGCAAAGGCCGACGTGATTTTCCGGAATC
>JAAFHV010000364.1 GCA_013297655.1 Myxococcales bacterium
GTTGCTCCTCCTCGGCTAGCAGCAGTAGGACTCGTCCCTCGTCAGGGACTTGCGGCCCTGTAGCGTCGTCGTCGCGCCTCGCACGGCTCGCAACTCGGCGAAAATCCTCGGTCATTAAGCGGTTCGTTGCTCTAGTCGAGCGGCTCCGCCCGCGCGCGCCCGTCGCGCGAGGACATACGAAATGGCTCGATTTTGTAGGGCGACGACTCGACCCAAGACGCCGAGAGGAGCGCGCGGGAGCCGAATGTGCAACCCTCTCGATACGCATGTACCGAACGAGCGCGAACCCGAACGTCGACGAGGTCGTCTATTCGCTCGACGTCGTCGCGTCGGCAGGAAAGCACGTGCTCGGGGTCCTCCTCGCGCTCTCCATGATTTGTCTCGTGTGCCTAGGCGTCACCCTGTTCGCGGGCGCCCCGCGGGAGGTGGCGGGCCTGGAGTGGCTCATGGCGCTCGGCGCGGCGTGCTTCGCGCTGCCCGCCCTGTTCGTCCACCGCGGCCGCGCGCGCACCCTACGCATCGTTCGCAACGGCGACACGGTTCGCCTCGCCACCGAGGGCGCAGAGGTCGTGTTTCCCATCACGTGCCGCGGGGCGCAGGTCACGATGCATGTGGAGGGGATACCCATGTACGAGGCCTACCTCCAGCTCTCCGACGCGACGAAGAAGGGTATCGTCGTGGGGGAGACACGCGGCGCGATCCACGGAAAAATCGCAGGTTGGTTCGAGGGCGGGGTCGATCCCGAGGTTCGCGCCGGGGCCTCGCTCGAGGTGCGCGCGACAGGTCACCTCGAGCGGTTGCGTGACGCGGTAGAGGAGTGGAACAAGGCCGTCGCGAACGAGCACCGATTTCGCCAGCGCGACGCCGAGGACTGACTCCGCCAGATTTAGAGCTTCTTCCCGTCGACCTTCTTCACGTCGAGGGTGTCCAGGTCCACGCCCTCGAGGCAGCGCACGTTCACCGCGACCATCTCTTTGCCTCCCGGGCCCACGCCGCGCGCGAACGAGCGCACGCCGCACGTCGTGCAGAAGAGGTGGTGAATGACGTTCTTGTTGAACTGGTAGTCCTTGAGGTCGTCCTTGCCTGACAAAAGCTCGAACGTCTCGGCCGGCGCGAACGCGAGCACACTGCCCGTTCGGCCGCAGATCGAGCAGTTGCAGGACATCGCGCCCTCGAGGCCGACCGTCACCTTGTAGGTAACCTTTCCGCAGTGACACGACCCGTCGTACGTCTTGGCTTCGCTCATGAAAGGGAGACTACCGCGGGCCCGGCGGAGCCGATTGTAGAACCACGCCAAGCTTCCGAGCCGTGGTAATCTCCCGCGCCATGGCAAACCTCAAGCTGAAGCCCGGCGTGCTCGTCGGCAGCGCGCTTCGCGAAGTGTTCGATTACTGCAAGAGCGAGGCGTGCGCCCTCCCTGCCGTGAACGTCATCGGCAGCCACTCCGCCAATGCCGTGCTCGAAGCAGCGCGCAAGGCCAAGAGCCCCGTCATCGTGCAGTACTCGCACACCGGCGCGCAGTTCAACGCAGGCAAATTCTTGGACAACGGCGCCCACGTCGCGTCGATCCAAGGCGGCATCGCTGGCGCCCACCACGTGCGCATCATGGCGGAGGCTTATGGCGTACCCGTCATCCTCCACACCGACCACGCGGCGAAGAAGCTGCTCCCCTGGATCGACGGGCTCCTCGCCGCCGGCGAGGCGTACTTCGCGACCCACGGGGTCCCGCTCTTCAGCTCGCACATGCTCGACCTCTCCGAGGAGCCCCTCCACGAGAACCTCGAGATCTGCGCGAAGTACCTCGCGCGCATGGCCAAGATTGGCATGCCGCTCGAGATCGAGCTCGGCGTCACCGGCGGCGAGGAAGACGGCGTCGACAACACGGGCGTCGACAACGCCAAGCTCTACACCCAGCCGGAGGACGTGCTCGCCTCGTACGACGCGCTCCACCCCGTCGGCCAGTTCACGATCGCGGCCTCGTTCGGCAACACCCACGGTGTTTACGCCCCCGGCAACGTGAAGCTCACCCCCAAGATCCTGAAGAACAGCCAGGATCACATCCAGAAAGAGCGCAAAACCGGCGCAAAACCCGTCGATTTCGTGTTCCACGGCGGCTCCGGCTCCACCCCCGAAGAGATCCGCGAGGCGGTCTCGTACGGCGTCGTCAAGATGAACGTCGACACCGACACGCAGTGGGCCTTCACCTCCCCGGTGAAGAAGTACATGGACGAAAAGAGCGACTACCTGAAGAGCCAGCTCGGCAACCCCGAGGGCGCCGACAAGCCGAACAAGAAGCACATCGATCCGCGCGTGTGGGTCCACCTCGCCGAGAAGGGCATGAGCGCCCGCGTGGTCGAGGCGTGCAAAGATCTGGGCAGCTTCGGCAAGTTCGACTTCTGAGTCGCGTGCGCATGGCGCCGCGGAGCTTTCACGGCTTCGCGGCGTCCCACGTTTTGTCGTCGTTGCCTCCGCTCACGGCGCGGCGGTGCTCGCGAGGCCACGACCGAGCGCGCCCTGGAGATGGCGGCGGTAGACCTCGGAGCGGCCGTGCTAAGTCTTCCGCCATGAAACGCATCGCGCTGCGTGTGCTCACCGCCTCCGCTCTCTTCGTGCTCGCTGCCTCGTCCGCGGCGTGCAGCAAGACCGATGGCGCTTCGTCCGGAGCCGTCTCGACCGAGGTCACCACCAAGACGCCCTCTGGCCTCGGCTACGCCGTGCTCACGCAAGGCAAACCCGACGCGCGGATCGCGAAGACGGGCGACACCGTGTCGGTGCACTACACGGGCTGGCTCACCGACGGAAAAAAGTTCGACTCGAGCATCGGCCAGGAGCCTATCGCCTTCACCCTCGGCGCAGGCCGCGTGATCAAAGGCTGGGACGAGGGCGTGACCGGCATGAAGAAGGGCGAAAAGCGCCGCCTCGTGATCCCGCCGGACCTCGGTTATGGCGCGCGCGGCGCCGGCAGCGACATTCCCCCGAACGCCACCTTGGTGTTCGAGGTCGAGCTCATGGACGCGCAGTAAGTCACCACGGTCGTGCGGTCGCGCCGCGACTACATCGCGATCGGCGTGGGCATGAAGAGCGCCACGAAGAACGCGAGGGTCAGGATCGCGACCGCCTTCCGCGGCCCATCGAGCGGCTCCTCCGACGTGCGCGGGTGCGACAGAAGATCGGGATCGCGGAACACGCCGCGGGTGAGCTCCGCCACGAAGAGCGCGAAGAGCATCAGGAACCACGCCACGTAGGCTGGCCAAATCCCGATACGGATCACGAAGATCGGCATGTCGGCGCGCGTGCGCAGCAGGCTCGCGCCGACCACGAGGAGGAACGTCGCGACGACCCGGTGGCCTACGTCGAGGGAACCCCTCGGCCGCGGCTCGTCGCGCATCGAGAGCGTTCCCAAGATCGCCAAGATCTGAAACCACACGAGCCAGAACAGCGCGCTCCCCATGTGGATCCCGAAGCGCGAGATACCGAGCCCGTGGCGAACGTCGCCCGCGACGAGCCAGCCGAGCCGCACGAAGAAGATCGCGAAGAGCCCGCGGTGGATGTAGCGCGCGAAGGTGTCTTGGCGCTTCCCGAAGAGCGCGTACGCCACGTGTCCGCCGTCGAGCTGACCCACGGGCAAGAGGTTCACCATCGTGACGAACATGCCCGCCCACGCGCCGAACGCGACCGGCGAGAGGTAAAGCTCCGAGCCCGTCGGCACGCCCGGGTGCGCGAGGTAGTCGAGGGCTTGCACGATCAGGCTCTCCCCGAGCTCCACGCTGTCGCCGCTCTGCATCGGGACGATCTTCGAGTGGGCGGCGCCGTAAGCATAAAGAGGCAACGCGAACGCGAGGCCGGCGAGAGGGCCCGAGGCGCCGATGTCGAGGAGCGCGCGACGGCTCGCTATGCTCCCGCGCATGCGGATGACCGCGCCCATGGTGCCGAACGGCGAGAGCACCGGGAGCGGGATGAAAAACGGGAGGCTCGCCTCCACGCGATGAATGCGTGATGCAACGAAATGCCCGAGCTCGTGGGCGGTGAGGATCCCGAGGAGCGTGAGGGTGAACGCGCCCGCCTCGTGGAGGGCCTCGCGCGCGCTGAGGAACGCGATCGCCTTGGCGACGAAACCTACCTTCACGCTCGCGGCGTCGGAGGCAGACTTGTGGAACACGAGCTGGGTCGCGAACACGCTCACGACCGTCGCGGCGAAGAGCGTCGCGTTGAGTCGCCACGGCGGGATCGGGAGCGGCGGCGGCTTCGTGGCCTCAGCCATGACGGAGCGCTTCGAGGAGGGCGGCAGCGAAGAGCGGCAAGCGCGTGGCGAGGCGGCCATCGACCGTGCCAACGTCGCTCTCGATCACGATCGAGCCGCGGCCGAGGCTGGGATCCTCCTCGAACGTGGCGGTGCCGGCGGGGAGCCCGAGCGAAGCGAAGGTGCCGACGAGCGCCTCGAGATCTTCGCGACACCCAAAAATGCGGGCCGAGCGCGCGCCCTTCGCCTCGCCCAAGAGCTCCTCCGCGAGGTGCGAGATGCGCTCCGGGGAAAGCGTGAGCTCTGCACCGATGATGCGCTCGGCGAGGAGGCGCGCGAGCTCTACCGAGCGATCGAGCTCCGCCGCGGAGTACGTGCGCGCGCGGGCATCGAGGTAGATCGCGGTCGCGGCGAGGCGGGCGAGCTCCTTCTCGCGTGACTCTTCCGCGGCGAGACGAGACACGTCGGACACGCGTTCACGCGCGCGCTCTTCGAGCCTGCCGGCGTGGTTCATCGCGTCGTCGATGATGCGCGCGGCGTCGGCGTGGGCGGCGGCGATCGCGGCAGGGAGACGCCGGTTCGCGACCGCGCGAGCGAGGGGCGTGGGCGGCTCGGGCGTTCCTCCGCGTGCGTGGGATCCGTCGAGCACGCGCGCGCGGGTGATCCTCATCCGATCCTCGTCGCGTCGACGGCCTTCACGAGGAGCGCGAGGGGACGCGCCATCGCGAGCGCGCGTTGCCTTCGATCGTTCGCGCGGAGGGCGAGCGCGATGGCTCGGCCCTCGGCGTCCGGCCCGCCCACGATCGCCCCTTCCGACTCGGGCACGGGGACCCCGAGCACGGTCGAGAGCGCGAGGAAGGACGCGTGCCACACCACGCGAACATACTCGATTTTTCCCGCCACCTCGATCGACGCGCGCGACGCTCGCGCCGGTGCCCTCGTTCGCCGTCGCGTACCTCCCCGCGAACGCGGGCACACTAGTTGCTATCCGGGCGCCATGCGCCGTTGGAATCGAACGCTGGCCGCTTCCGCGATCGCCGTCGCGCTCGGAGCAGCCGCCTGCGCACCCGGGCCTGAAATCAATGCCTACCCGGACTATTGGTGCTCGGTCGGACGCATCGAGAGCTCGGTCGCCGAGTGCACCGACGCGCCGTCGATCGTCGTCGCCGACGATATCCTCTCGGCCTGCATTCACGACGAGCTCGACCTGCCGCCCGGTCCAATCTCGGCTTGCCAAGGCGCGCAGATCGCCACGATTCGGCTACGGGGAAACAGGCGTCACGTTCACACCGTCGAGGGCCTCCAGGCGTTCACGAATCTCACGGTGCTGGAGCTGCCGAACAACACCCTCTCCGACCTCGGCCCCCTCGCGAGCGTCCCCTCGCTCGAAGTGCTCGACGTGTCGCACAACGAGGTCTCGAATCTCTCCGCGCTGTCCGAGCACCCGCGCCTTCGGTCGCTCGACGCGTCGCACAATCTCGTCGCCGATCTCTCGTCGCTCGCGGATATCGAGGGCCTTCGCGATCTCGAGCTAGCGTTCAACCGCGTCACGACTCTCCGTCCGCTCGCGCGACGGGTATCGCTCGAGGTGCTCGGAGCACAGCACAACGCCCTCACCGATCTCGACGGCGTGGGTGACCTGGTCGGACTTCGGGTCCTCCGCGTTGCCGAAAACAGAGTGACGACCCTTTCGCCCCTCGAGCGGCTCCACTCGCTCGAAGAGCTGTTCGTCTCGAGCAACCCGGTCTCGGATCTCGGGCCCATCGCTGGGGCGAAGGGCCTCCGCGTCGTTCATGCC
Source organism: Myxococcales bacterium (assembly GCA_013297655.1). Classification (GTDB taxonomy): domain Bacteria; phylum Myxococcota_A; class Polyangia; order Polyangiales; family Polyangiaceae; genus JAAFHV01. The sequence continues at coordinate 6,039 of JAAFHV010000364.1, forward strand.
GCAAAGACGAACGTGCGCACCCTCGAGCCGCTCCGTCACCTCGACAGGCTCACGTGGATCTGGATTTCCAACACCGAGGTCGACGATCTCGAACCGGTCTCGTCGCTCACCCGATTGAAGCAGCTCAACGTTTACGACACCAAGATCCGGTCGCTCGCGCCGCTCGAAGCGCTCCCCGACCTCGAGGGCGTTTACGCCCACGACACGCCGCTCGACGAGGCCACGCGACAATCGATCGTTCCTCGCCTGCGTGCGCGCGGGGTACGGGTAGTCGACTGAGCCGACGGGGTGCCTCCCGCGCGAAGCACACGGGTGCGAGCTAGGCGTGACGAGGCGCGGGGTCGCGGAGTGGTGTCGCGTCGCCGGTGCCGGCCGCTTCGTCCCCCCGATCGACACGCAAGAACGCGCCGTCATGGCCGCCGGGACGGAGCGAAGCTTTCCTCGCCGATCACGGTCGTGTCGCCGATGGGCATCGGCGCTTTGCCCGACCTACGCGAATGCGTGGAACGTGCACGCATCGCCGGAGCCCGCCGCGTCTGGCCCCGCGCACGTGGCACACGCTGACTGGCGAGCAGCGACTCGAGGGGCGCGAGGATACGCGCGGCGCGCTCCTTCCCGTGATCGTCTCGTCCGTACGCCATCACGGCGACGTAGGCGACGAACGCTTCGAGGGCCTCGAGGGCTACCTTGCGGAGCGCTCCGAGACGTCGCTCCGGAGCGACGCGGACGAGCTTCGCGTCGAGCGCTCGTTCGTAGTCGACGTGGCGCGCGCGGATCTCGTCGAGCAGCGGCGTGACGATGGCGTGGAGGGCCGGCGAGAGCTCCGCCGCGTCGAAGGCACGAAGCAGCGCGCGGGCGTGTTGGAGCTGGAGCTGCGCGGGAAAATCCAGGAAGGCGAGGCCCTGCGGGAAATACGTGGCGAGCGTGGTCGCGGCTTCGGCCCCGAGCGGCACCGAAGCGCCGAGCCGCGCGAGCTCGCGGAGCACGTTTCGGAGCACGGACCATCGGGTATCGATCACCGCGTCGAGCGCGCGAATCGATGCTTCGGCCGGCGCGGCGATGGTGGCATCGCAGAGCTCGCGCGCGAGCGGCTTGCACGCCTTGCGGAGCCCCACGAGCCGGCGCCGCGCTTCGTCGTCGAGCCGCTCTTCTTTCGTAGAGAGCACGAGGCCCTCGCCGATGCGAACGACCGACGCCGAGGACAAATGACCGAGCTTCCGAGGGACCAT
>JAAFHV010000366.1 GCA_013297655.1 Myxococcales bacterium
CGGCTTGCCGAAGAGCACGCGCAGCGCATCGAACGCGCTCGTGTCGAAAGGATCGGCGGCGAGCACGTACACCGCGTGATCGTCCTCGTTCACGATGAGCACCTTGTGCGCCTTCGCGAAGCCGATCGGCACGCGCATCGCGAGGGCCGTACCCACACGATCCGGCTCGACGTTCGACAGGTACGGGAGCTCCGCCTCGGCCGCGAGCGCGGTCGCGATCGAGCCCTCGTCGAGCACGTTTTGGTTTACGAGCAAGTCTACGAGATCCAAGCCCTTTTCGCGCTGGATGGCGTAGAGCTGCTCGAGGCGCTCGACCGGGACTTGCGCCCGGCGGGACAGGATCTCTCCGAGGAAACGTTGCTCCTGCATGGGTCAGCGCTCGATTCGATCGAAGTTGCGGACGCGAGGGGGATTGAAGCCCGGAACGGGGGGCGTCGGCGCGGGCTGGGCGGGAACGGCGGGCTGCGGCTGAGGTGCGTCGGCCGGCATCGGAGGCGCCGGGCCATCGCCCGAGGCGGCACGTCCACCACCACGCGCGGCGCCGCTCGGCATCTCGAGGGGGCGCTGCGGATCGTGGCTCTTCAGCTCCTTCGGACGGGTGATCTCGTCGAGGCGCTTCTTCTCTTCGACCGCGAAGTACGACTGGCGAATGTCCTCGACGAGGCCGTTGAGGCGCGAGTAGTCGCGCGGAGGCGTGTAGTCGTTGTCGCTGAACACGAAGTAGCGATCCAAAAACTCCTGCCGCTCCTGCATTTTGCGCTCGAAAACGGTGCGCAAATCTTCCTGGCTGCGGATGATGTACGGCGTGAGGATGAGCACCAAGTTGCGCTTCTCCATCGTGTTCGAGCGCTTGCGGAAGAGCGCGCCGAGCACCGGGATATCGCCGAGGACCGGGATCTTCTCTTCGGCGCGCGACACCACGCTGCGGAGCAACCCGCCGATGACGACGGTCTGCTGATCGCGGACGACCAGCTTCGTGTTCGCGGTCCGCTTCGAGATCGGGATCGCGCCGAGGGTGCCGCCGAGGGGCGCGCCTTGCTCGCTGATGTCCTCGACGACGTCGAGGCGTACGTCGTTGGACTCGTTGAGGTGGGGCGTGATCGTAATCTTGGTGCCGACGTCTTGGCGCGGGGCGCCGACCGACCCGAGGCCACCGAGACCACCGAGCGCGCCGAGGCCACCCGCCGCGCCGCCCGCGCCGAGGCCGGGGAACGCAGAGACCGCGTTGGTCTGGAGGGGGATGTTGTCGCCGACCGAGATCTCCGCCTTCTCGTTGTCGAGGGCGAGGATGTGCGGCGTGGAGAGCAGGTCGGAGTCGCCCGTGCGCGCGAGCGCCTGGATGAACGAGCCGAACGCGGGGATCGAGATGCCGGTGCCGAGGAAGCTCGAGGTGCCGGAGATGCCCGGGCCACGAACGCCGAGCGCGAAGCCCTGGAGCGCGTCCGGGTCGGTCGGTATCGGTGTGATTGTGTTGAGGATTTTGTTACCGCCGTAGACGAGGCCGTCGCCCGCGCCGGTCGAAAAATCGCTGCCCGCGTGGAAGCTCACGCCCATCGAGTCGGAGCGCTTGAGCTGGAGGTCCATGATGACCGCCTCGATGAACACCTGACGGCGCGGCTGGTCGAGGCGATCGATGACCGCACGAAGCGACGCGTAGTCGCGGAGCGACGAGGTGATCACGAGGGCGTTCGTGGCTTTGTCCGCGGAGACCTTGATGCCTCCCTCGAAGACGCCCGTCGCCGCCGCGGCGCCGCCGCCCTGCGCGCCCGCACCACGTCGACCCGCCGGTGCCTCGCCCCCCGCCGCCTTCGCGCCGGTGATGATCTCGCCCAAGGTCTTGGAGAGCTCCACCGCGTCGGCGTGTTGGAGGGGGAGGACGTGGATCTCGCCCTCGCCGCTCTGGGGCACGTCGAGCCGCTTCACGAGCTCGAGGATGCGGAGGTACGCCTTCTCCGTCGCGACGATGACGAGCGAGTTGGTGCGATCGTCGGCGACGATCTTCGCGATGCGATCGACCCCGCCGCCCGCCGCCGCTGCACCGCCGCCGCTCGACCCCGCCGCGCCCGGCTTGCCAGCCGAGGGAGCCGGGCTCGGGGAGCTCGACCCACCGCCGCGCACGTCGAAGAGCTCGTTCACGCGCTGCGCGACGTCGCCCGCGGAGGCGTAGTGAATGGGCTCTATGAAGACCTGCTCCCCTGCCCCGCCGACGTCGATCTCTTCGAGGATGTGCATCATCCGGCGAATGTTCGCGCCCGAGTCGGTGATGATGAGCAGGTTGCCCGGCGCGTGCACGGTGATGTCCGCGTTCGGCGATTTGAACTTGCCGAGCACGTTGGCCGCGTCGTCTGCCCCCACGTGGGAGAGGCGGTGGATGCGCGTGATGTAACGATCTTCGGCGGTGGCGCCCTGCGCCGACCCGTAGACCGGGGTGCCCTGCGCGGCGGCGTTCTGCGTCTCGATGATCTTGTAGAAGCGGCCGTGCGGGACGACGGTGAGCCCGTTGGTCTCCAGGATCGAGAGGAAGGCCTGGTAGGCCTCCGCGACGGTGACCTTCTGCGGCGAGTAAATCGTCGCTTTCACGCTCTTCACCTTCGGGGCGAAGATGAACCGCTTCCCGGTGAGCTGCGCGATGACACGCACGAGCTCCGCGAGGTCGGCGTCCTCGAGGGAGAACGAGACGAGGTAGTTCGGGCTCCGCGGCTCGTACTGGACGCCCTGCTCGAACGCGGAGAGCACGTTCGTGTCGCCTGCCACTTTGCCATTCGGAAGCGGCGTGCCCGCCCCGGCGGCGACGGAAGGCGTCGACGGTCCCGAAGGGGGCGCGGCCGCGGGCGTCGTCGTCGTGGGGATCGTCGTCGGCGCGGTGGGGGTGCCCACGATGGTGCCCGGCGTTTTACCCGTCATCACGGTGTTCATCTTTTGGGGAAGAACACGAGGAGCCTTGTCCGTGACCTGCGCGAGGGCGGGGAGGGACAGGGTGACGACGGAGAGGGTGACGAGAAAAGATCGTTTCATGGTTCGAGGAGACACACATGGATGGGAGCCCGCGCAGCGCGAAGGCGCGGAGCTCGTGCGAAGAGGACTGCGGCGAAAAAGTGGCAAAAAATCGGTCAAATGGAGGGCTTTTTGGCCTTCGTTGCGTGGTCCTTGCCATCGGCGGGGCTCGCCGCGGGCGGGCTCTCGAGCGCCCTGTCCGTGGCGGCCGACGTGGACTGCGGCGAGCTCTCCTTTTTGGAGGTCGCGACGCTTACCACGAGCATGATCCCGCAGAGGAGACCGAGGAACGCGAGGGTTCCGCCGAGCACGACGGCGACGTGACGAAGGGTCGTTCCGCGAAGGGAAGGTTCAGAATCCATGGTCACGGCTCCATCACTTGATGTTGTAGTCGAGGTTCATCGCTTGCCCGCGGCGGTTCAGCGAGATGTTGAGCTTGTCGGCGGTGCGCAGGCGGGCGTAGGCCTCGAGCGCCTTCTCGGGGCTCGCGATGTCGAAGCCGTTGATCGATTGCAGTCGATCGCCGTTCTCCATCCCGAGCGTGCCGAGGAGGGTGTCCGGACGGACGCCGAAGAGCCGAATGCCGACGATCTTGCCGTTCTCCTGCTCGGGCACGATGCGCGCTTGCCGCATCAGATCGGCCTGATTTTCGAGGATTTTGTCGACCACGCCGCGGTCGATGTTGAACTCGGTCGCGGTGAGACGAACGATGCCGTTCTTGATCGCGGGGTCGACGCCGGGAGGTCCGCCGGTGGTGGGAGGAGGCGCCGAGCTCACCGGCGCGGCGACCTTGGGAGCCTCCGGCCCGGGCGCCCAAAGGCCAACCTGGCAGAGGCTCGCGCCGCTCGAGAGCCAAACGCGATCCCAGCCGATGTAGTGCACCGTCTTGCCGCCGATGTCGCCGCCACGGCGCCGGAGCTGGCTCTTCGGATCGGAGCCCGAGGTCATCGCCGCGAAAGACCAGTCTGGGTCCGAAGACGCGGTGATCACGAGCACCTTCACGCCGTCGCAGCGCGGCGCGTTCATCGGATCGCTCGTGTCGAGCGCGGCGGCAGGTTGCGCCTCGGTCGGGGGCGGCGCGTTCAGCGTGCCTGTCACGTGATCGAACGGGTTACGCGAGAGGATCGCGTCCGCCGACGTGGTGCGCGCGGTCGCGCTCGGGATCGCGCTCGACTTGGCCACGAGAGGTGGCGTCGTGAGCTGCTTCTCCTCCGGCGTGAGGAAGAGGGCCCCCGCGAACGAAGTGACCGTTCGCGCAGACACGTAAGCGAGCATGCCGATGGGCACGAGCATGACCGCCCAGAAGTTCTTCTTGATGAGCTGATCGACGGGCAACACGGTCACCGCTGTAGCAGGAGCCGTGCCACGAAAAAAGCCGGGATTTCGTCTCGGATTTTCTTGGCCCGCGCCCGGGCTTCGCCACCTTGGCGCGGCCGTCGCCCGTCGTCCCCCGCGGAGTGACAAGTTGTCATTCGACGGTTTTTGGGGCGACCGGAGCCCTCGCGGCGCGCAAACGCGCGAACGCGCTACTCCTCGATGACGCCGTCGAGCTTTCGGTAAATCGTCCGCGTGGAGATCCCGAGGAGCTGCGCGGCCACCGATTTATCGCCCTTGGTGTGGCGCAAGGTCTCGCGAATGACCCGGTTCTCGATCTCGGCGAGCGGGGTCCCGATCGGGAACTCGAGCGAGTGCGCGACCTTGGTCTTCGCCTCGGTCAGGTTCTCGGGGAGGTCGTCCTCCGTCATCGTGTCGGAGCGCGAGAGCACCACCGCGCGCTCGACCACGTTCTCGAGCTCGCGCACGTTGCCTGGCCAGGGGTAGTCGATGAGCCGCTCGAGGGCGCCGCGCGACACGGCGATCTTTTGTTTGCCGTTCTTTGCACAATACACGAGCAAAAAATGATCGACGAGGAGGGGGATATCGTCGCGACGCGCGCGAAGAGGCGGCGCGGTCACGGAGATCACGTTGAGCCGGTAATAAAGGTCCTCCCGGAAGCGCCCCGCGGCCACCTCCGCCGTCAGGTCGCGGTTCGTCGCCGCGACCACGCGCACGTCGGCCTTCGTGGGCTCCCCGCCGAGCGGCTCGTACTCGCCCTCCTGAAGCACACGGAGCAGCTTCACCTGCACCTGCGGAGTAAGCTCCCCGATTTCGTCGAGGAAGAGCGTCCCGCCGGTCGCGCGCGCGAAGCGGCCGTCCTTCTTGCCGACCGCGCCGGTGAACGCGCCGCGCTCGTGACCGAAGAGCTCGCTCTCGAGGATCGTCTCCGGGATCGCGGCGCAGTTGACGGCGACGAACGGCCCCTTCGATCGCGCGGACCTATCGTGCACGCTCCGCGCGAGAAGCTCTTTCCCGGTGCCGCTCTCGCCGAGCACGAGCACCGTCGCGAGGCTCGGCGCCGCCTGCGCACACACCTCCACGACACGACGAAGCGCAGGGGAATTTCCCACGATTTCGCGCTTCGAGAGGAGGCGGATCTCTTGCTTCAACGAGCGGTTCTCGGCGACGAGGCGCCCTCGCTCGGCGGCCTTGCGCACGCTCTTGACGATCGGGAGGCGACGGAGCGGCTTCTCGACGAAGTCGTATGCGCCGTCGCGCATCGCGGAGACCGCGGCCTCGACCGAGCCGAACGCGGTCATGAGCACGACCTCGACCTCGGGGCTCACTTGCTTCACCGCGCGGAGCAGCTCGAGCCCGGTGATCCCGGGCATCATCAGATCGGTCAGGACGACGTGGACCTTGTGCTGACGGAGGATATCGAGCGCGTGCTTCGCGTCGAACGCGGTGAGCACGCGCATCCCCTCCCGCGTGAAGATCTTCTCGAGCGACTCGACGTTGGAGCGCTCGTCGTCCACGACGAGCACCGTCGCGGCCTCGCCGACGAGCGCGAACGTGGGAGCTGTGGAATCGGCTTCGGTCACGCGTGCCTCCAGGCGAAAAGAACCCCCGACCGCGCCCTCATGTTCCCTCGCTGTCGGCGACGCCGCGCGACATGCCCACGGTGGGACGGAGCGACCGCAGCGCGGACAAGAGATCACCGCGCACGTCGAAGCGGAGGACGCCGCGACCGAGCTCGCGGTCGTGCGTGGAATAGAGGCTGAACGGCATCGTCGTCGCGGTGACGAGGGGGGCGACGGGGAGGATCTCGACGAAGCCGCGGAGGGTCATCTCTTCGCCGACGTGGGCGTGACCGTCGCCGTCGCAGGTGAAGCGCACCGTCACGAGCGCCTGCCCTTCTTGGGCCTCGCGGTAGGTCACCTCCCCGCTCACCTTGCGCGAACGCGCGAGCCGCTCGGCCGTGATCCGCCCCTCGACCGTGCCCTCGCGGTGAAGCATGGACTTTCGCATCCCATTAAAAACGAACGACAATTCGCAGTCGAGAGCGCGATCGTCGAGGGGAGAGGCGAAGAGATGAAAGTGCCCACGGAGAGGCAGGGAGAACCGAACACCGAGCCGCGGGCGCGGGAGCCTCACGCGCCCGCGCCTTCGTCCGGAGGGTGGACCACGAGCCGCTCCACCACGCCACCGGTCGCGATCGCCTCGACGAGCTCGGGCACGTCGGCGGCGGTCACTCGCCCGTAGGTCACGTGCTCCGGCTCTTGCACCATCGCGACCCCGATCTCGCAAAGGTCGAGGCAGGTAGACCCGCAGGCGCGCGTCTCGAGGCCGAGCCCTCGTTTGAGGAGGCCGGCCTTCAGGAGCTTCACGACCTCCTCGCTCCCCGAGGCCGCGCACGACCCTTTGGGGTGGCCGTCCTCGCGGCGGTTCGTACAGACGAAGAGGTAACGCTTGCGGTGCGGCACGAGACGACACTCATCCGAAGGCGGACCTTCGTCAAGTCGTCCGGCGCGGTCTCGTGCACCGCCGCGCTCGACTGGGATCGGCTTTCCGCGAGTCGAGAGATGGTGTAACCGCATCGCGAATCGAAGTTTCCCAGAGCTCCAATCGGGTCCTCCCGAAGATCCCAGGCCACTTTCGAGGCCGCGCCGCGCGAACGACGACAGATAGCCCTCTATTTTCGCGCAAGCGACGACGCGCCTTCGCTAAGTCATTGGAATCCAAGAGAATTTTAGACCCGCACGGGAGTACTCTTGCCCACGTGTCGTGGGCACACGAAAGGCATCGTCCATGAAACGCGCAGCCCTCCTCGCCCTCGCTCCTACGGCGTTGGCGTTCCTCGTCTTCGCGTGCGGAGGTGGGAACGACAACCTTCCCCCCCCCCCCCC
>JAAFHV010000367.1 GCA_013297655.1 Myxococcales bacterium
TTCTTCGCCGCGCGCCTGCTCCGGCGACATGTACTCCGGCGTACCGAACACCGCGCCCTTCGGGGCGAGGCGCGGGTCCATCGCGAGGTGCGCGAGGCCGAAGTCGAGGATCTTCACGAAGTCTTTTCGACCACCGCGCGTGGTCATCAAGATGTTGTCGCTCTTGAGGTCGCGGTGGATGACGCCGAGGTCGTGAGCGCGCGCGAGGGCGGCGCACATTTGCTCGAGGATGTCGACGCCGCGCGAGAGCGTCATCGGGCCCTTCGCGAGCTCGCTCGAGAGCGACGTGCCGACGAGGTACTCCATGACGAGGTAGAGCTCGCCCTCTTCCGTCTCGCCGATGTCGTGGATGTCGATGATGTGCGCGTGGTCGACGCGGTTCGCGGCGCGCGCTTCGCGGAGCATCCACGCGCGGAGGTGCGTTTCACCGCGCAAATCAGGGCGGATCAGCTTGAGGGCGACGACACGATCGATGAGCACGTGGCGGGCGCGATAGACGACCCCCATGCCTCCTTCGCCTGCGCGTGCCTCGAGCCTGTAGCGGCCGGCGACGACGCGACCGAGCATCGGATCGGCGGGCTTCGCTGGGCGTTGCGGCGTCGTGTTCATGCGTGCCTCCGTTCGGTCGGTCCGCAAACCGTTCGTTTGCGGCTCGCGAGCATGATCATGGCTCTCTCCGTTCCGTAGGTCGCCAGAGGCATGCCGCGCATGCGGCTCACTTGCATGTTCACGCTCGATCTCCTTCGACTAAGGGGCGGGCACGAAGCGGGCGATTTCTCGCGCTCGGCCGCCAAAGAGCCTCACCGCAATAGATCACAAGAGATTCCGAAAATGTTCAAGAGTGTCGGAGGTCTCTCGCGTGAGATCGCGACGACAAAAGGCGAGAGGCCGTGCCTCGAAAGGAACGGCCTCTCGCGAAAGCCTTTAAATCTCAGAAGGTGACGTTCACGACCGGGAGCCGGAGCTCCGTCACCTGCGCGACGCCGAGCTGACGGCGATCTTGCATCGTGAAGGCGTTGTGCGCCTCCGGAACGGGCACACCGAGCCGAAATGCGGTCGACGAGAACGAGATGAGCGAGGGGGGCGGCGCGGGGCGCTGCGCGACCGGCGCGGGCGTGGGAGGCGTGGTGCTTCCCCCACCAGGAGCCGCGGGCGCGGGAGTTGCCGGCGCGGCAGGCTTGGCCGGATCGACGCCGATGGCGGGGCTCTGGGTGCTGCTCCCCGGGTCCGCGGGCGGGCTGTTCGTGGGCGCGCGGTCTTCTTTTGCGTCCGGGTTCGACTGGTAGCTCACCGCGTTCAGCGTGACGACCAGCGCAGGGACGATGAGCGCGATACCGCCGGCGAGCATGATGACCGGCGCGCGACCGTCGCTTACGGACTGCTCGACGCCGAAGCCGGCGAGGCCACCCGCGACCGCGCCGAGGCCGGCGCCGAGGCCATACGCGAGCGGCGAGCGAACTCCGATGATCGCTTCGGTGAAGACCACGAGCTCCGAGCCGAGCAGCGCGCCGCCGATCACTCCCTTTGCGGTGGGGGTGACCTCCTCGGCCTTCGCGTCCGGTGAGTAGGCCATGGTGGCTCCGAAAAAGACCGCTGCCGTTGTCAGCGCAGCCACTCCCCGGGTCTTGTCGAAACGTCGCTTCGTCATGGTGCTAATGCCTCGGTTCGGGGGTCGCGCGGATCTTTCGGACCGGGCTCCCCACGCTCCATCGAGCCACCCGTCGAGCTGCGCTCGGCCGTCTGGCGCGAAAGGTTCGTCTTCACTGCTCGTGGCAGCTTGGCCACGGTATCATGGGGTGCGCGACCCCGTCAGTAAGTTCGAACCGCCCGTTCCAAGGCGATTTTCCCTCCCGCGACCGACACGTGTAAGATGCATAGGTTCGCGAAAGACTCGTTGGGTTTCGTGGTTTTGTGCGTGGGGTGGCTCTTCGTTTGCGCAGCGGTCGCGGCCGGCGTGCGGGTCTTCCCTTGGGCGCTCGAGCCGAGCCTGCCGTGGCGGGTGGTGGTGCCCTTCGCGAAGAGCCTGGTGGTGCTCGCGGCGGAGGCGTCGATCGTGGTCGGGTGGCCCCTCGGGTGGGCGCTCCATGCCGCGCGTCTGGTGCGGCGAGGCGAGGCGCGTGTGCTCGCGACCCTCGGCGAGGCCCCGCTCCGCAGCGTGCTGCGGCTGCGCGTTCAGGCGCTCGGGCTCGCGATCGTGCTGTTCGCTTTGTCTCTCCTCGGCGGTCGCGACGCCAGCGCTCCGGGCTACGTCGTGCAAGATCTGTTGGACGAGGGAAAGGCCGCCTGCGCGCGCGCGACCACTCGCGAGACGCACGTGATTCCCCTGGTAAAGGCGTCGTGGCTCTGCGCCCCTGGTTTGCCCCCTCGTCTCGTGGGGCGGCCACCGGTCCTCGGTTCGGGCCTCTCGTTCACCGCGACGGGGGCGCGCGTGAGCCCTGATTTGTCACGTTTCGAGCTCGACGAAGCGCGCCTGCTCACGCCTCCCGTGGCGGACGGGGCCGCGGTCGCGCTTCACGTTCGTACGCTCACGCTACGCGGGCTCCCGCCGTTCGCGTTCGCGTCGGGGCTGCCTCCTTGGATGCGCGCGTTGATGCTCTGCCTCGCGACGTCGTTGGCGGCGCACGTCGCGTTCGCCTCGGTCTTGGCGCTCGGATCTCCACGAAGGCTCACGGTGTACGCGTCGGCGCTCGGCGTCGTCGGGCCGCTCGTCTCCCTCTTCGCGATTCGCACGGGGGAGACGCGAGGGGTGTCGCTCTTCGCGTACATGGTGGTCCCTGCGCTCGCGGTCGGCGCGACTCTTCTCTTGCGGTGGGCGCTCTCGTGCTTGCCGGAAGGTGCACACACTGGTACGAAATGAGTGACAAGGCCTGGGCACGCCGCGGCGGTGTGCACGAGCCCACGTGTGTCGACCCGGAGAGAGCGAGAACCACCATGGGCAGCATCGGAGCACCGGAGCTATTGGTCATCGCGCTGCTCGCGCTCCTCTTGTTCGGCGCGGGTCGCATCGCAGACATCGGCAAGGGTCTTGGTCAAGGCATCAAGAACTTCAAGCAAGGCTTGAAGGAAGCCAACGACGACGACGACAAAGACGAGAAGGCCGAAAAAGCCGACAAGTCGGAGAAGTCCGAGAAGTCCGAGAAAAAAGAAGCGAAGGCGAAGCCCAAGGAAGAGCCGAAAGAGGCCTGACGCAGGGCGATACGATTTGCTAGGTTCCCGGGTCGCGCCGCTCGTAGCGGGCAGGCGCAGAACGGGAGATCCATGTCGCTCGGGTTCGCACAACGTCTCTCTGCCGTTTCCCCCAGCGTGACGCTCGCGATGAACGCGCGCGCGGCAGACCTTCGCGCGAAGGGGGTCGACGTGTTCGCGTTCGGCGTGGGCGAGCCGGACTTCGAGCCGCCTCCTCACGTGCTCGCCGCCGCCAAGGCCGCGATCGACGCGGGCGCATCGAAGTACACCGCCGTCACGGGCATCGCGCCGCTCAAGAGGGCCATCTGCGACTCGGTCGCGAGGACGCGCGGGTTCACGCCGAAGCCGGAGCAAATCACGGTCACCGTGGGCGCGAAGCACGCGCTCTTCAACTTGGCGCTCGCGCTCTACGAGCCGGGCGACGAGGTGATCATCCCGAAGCCTTTCTGGGTCAGCTATCCGGAGCAGGTCCGCATGATGGGCGCGGAGCCCGTGCTGGTGGACACCGACGAAGCGAACGGCTGGCGCCTCACCCCCGAAGCGCTCGAGAAGGCGATCACACCGAAAACCAAGGCGGTCATCCTCTGCACGCCCTCGAACCCCTCTGGCGCGGCCTATCCGGAAGAGGCGATGAAGGGCCTCTTGGACGTGCTCCGCAAGCACCAGGTATGGCTCATCGTCGACGAGATTTACGCGGAGCTCGTGTACGACGGGTTCGAGCACGTCTCGGCTGCGAAGCTCGCCCCCGACATGCTCGATCGCATCGTGGTGGTCGACGGCGTCTCGAAGACGTACGCGATGACGGGCTGGCGCATCGGCTGGTCGATCGCGCCGGCGAAGCTCGCGAAGGTGCTCGACGTGGTCCAAGGCCAGAGCACCACCAACGCGACGGCGGTCGCGCAGCACGCGGGGCTCGCCGCGCTCACGGGTCCGCAAGACGAGCTCGTCGAGATTCGCAAACGCTTCGACGCGCGTCGCAAAGCGATGGTGAAGGGGCTCGCGCAGATCCCGGGGATCGAGTGCCGCTTGCCGGAAGGCGCGTTCTACGCGTTCGCCGACTGCCGGGGCCTCCTCGGAAAAAAGCACGGCGACAAGGTCATCGCGACCGACGAGGACCTCGCGTTCTTCTTCCTCGAGGTGGCTCATTGCGCCACGGTGCCAGGTGGGGCGTTTGGGGCGCCGGGCTACATTCGCTTTAGTTACGCGCTGTCAGAAGAGCGAATCGCCGAGGGATTGGCTTCGATCACGAGAGCAGTCGCGAGCCTCGTCTGAGCGTCGTCCGTCGTCCAGTCCGCTGCCAGGGAAGAACTCTCCGCCACGCGCCGTACGCGCGTCATGATCGCGTGGTCATGAGGGAAATGTAGGCAGAGAAGAGTACTTTCTCCTGCGTGCTTTCTTCGTGTACCCTGCCTTCCGTGCGCATTTTCCCGAGCATCTCGGGCAAGGGTGCCGAACGAGGACGCACCGGGGTTCATAAAAAGACTTCGTCGGCGCCCCCAGATTGACTCGAGTCGCACAGGTTTTCGTCCATCCGGAGCTTGGGGTTAGCGGGAGTGAACCCTCGGCCTACGACTCACGCAACATTCAAGGAGAGCTTTTAATGAAGAAGTCCACTCGCTTTAGCGCCCCGATTGCCATCGCCGCTGCCCTCGCCATCCCCATCTTTGCCCAGGGCTGTAGCGCCGTGGACGACCTTTGCTGCACCGACCCCACGGCCTTCACGGTCGAGGGCAACGCGGAAGCGACGGGCCAGTTCCAGGCAGCCGCCGGCGCCGTGGCGGACCTCTCCGCCGTCGCGCAGGGCTCGTTCGACGACGTCGTGAACGCGTGCCGCTCGATCGCGATCGACCTCGACGCGGACGCGGCCGCTCGCGATACGGCGACGAACGCCGGCGCGGACAACCAGGCGAAGGCTTGGTGCGATCTCGCGGTCGCGCAGATTCAAGCAAAGATCACCGCGAAGGGCGGCGCGACGCTGACGTTCGAGGCGCCGAAGTGCTCGGCGTCGATCAGCGCGAAGGCGAACTGCCAAGCGAAGTGCAGCGGCTCTGCCCAGTGCGACGTGAAGGCGACGCCCCCCACGTGCGAGGGCGGCAAGCTCGAGGTCGAGTGCAAGGGTAGCTGCGACGTGTCGGCGAGCGCGCCGAAGATCGCGTGCGAGGGCAAGTGCGCAGCGAGCTGCGAGGGTTCGTGCTCGGCGACCGCCGAGGCGCCGTCCGTCGAGTGCGAAGGCAAGTGCGAAGGTACCTGCGAAGGTTCTGGCGGCGCGGGCACGAGCGGCCTCGACGCGCAGGGCAACTGCAACGGCACCTGCAAGGGCACCTGCACCGCGAAGCCTGGCAGCGCCAAGCTGAACTGCGCGGGCTCGTGCAAGGGCTCGTGCACCGGTAGCTGCACGGCGACCCCGGGCAGCGTGGCGGTGAAGTGCGACGGCGAGTGCAAAGGCGAGATCACGCCCCTGTCCTGCAAGGGCGGCGAGCTCAAGGGCGGCTGCAAGGTCGAAGCGAAGTGCGACGCGAACTGCGAAGCCTCTGCGAGCGCGAAGGCCGAGTGCACCCCCCCGCAGGTCACGCTCGTCGCGAAGGGCGCCATCGAGGCGCGTTACCTCGAGTCTCTCAAGGTCAACCTGCCGAACCTCCTCGTCGTCTTCCAGGCGCGTGGCCAGGCGTTCGTCAGCCTTATCGGCAAGGTGAGCGGCAGCGTCGCGGGCTCGGTCTCGGGCGACCTCGGCGTGAAGGGCCTCGCCTGCCTCAACTCGGTGGTCTCCGGCATCGGCAAGAGCACCGAGCAGATGACGGCCTCGGTCTCGGCCTCGGGCAGCGTCGTCGGCTCGATCAAGTGATCTGAGTCGCATCTAGAGCTCGCCGCGAGGCGGGCTCCAGATTCATGAACGAGCGGCATGTTCTCTTCGGAGGGCGTGCCGCTTTTTCGTGCGCTACCCACGACATCCTTGTCGCGCCAAAACGGCTCGATGGCATTCCCGCTTCGCCCGCGTTGACGGGCGGGATGTTTCCACTCACCCTTCTGAGGTCACGAGATTTTGCTCGCCGCCTCGGCGTCGCGCTTTCTTCTGGAGGAGCTGCTTATGAAACAACGAAACACGCGTGCGGGTCTCTCGGTAGTGTTCGCGGGCCTCATCGCGATTCCCATGTTCGCGCAGGGCTGCGCAGACGAGCTTTGTTGCACCGACCCCACGGCGTTCACGGTCGAGGGCAACGCGGAGGCTACGGGCCAGTTCCAGGCAGCCGCCGGCGCCGTGGCGGACCTCTCCGCCGTCGCGCAGGGCTCGTTCGACGACGTCGTGAACGCGTGCCGCGCGATCGCCATCGACCTCGATGCCGATGCGGCCGCTCGCGATACGGCGACGAACGCCGGCGCGGACAACCAGGCGAAGGCTTGGTGCGATCTCGCGGTCGCGCAGATTCAAGCAAAGATCACCGCGAACGGCGGCGCGACGCTGACGTTCGAGGCGCCGAAGTGCTCGGCGTCGATCAGCGCGAAGGCCAACTGCCAAGCGAAGTGCAGCGGCTCTGCCCAGTGCGACGTGAAGGCGACGCCTCCCACGTGCGAGGGTGGCAAGCTCGAGGTCGAGTGCAAGGGTAGCTGCGACGTGTCGGCGAGCGCGCCGAAGATCGCGTGCGAGGGCAAGTGCGCGGCGAGCTGCGAGGGCTCGTGCTCGGCGACCGCGGAGGCACCCTCCGTCGAGTGCGACGGCAAGTGCGAAGGCACCTGCGAAGGTTCTGGCGGGGCGGGCACGAGCGGCCTCGACGCGCAGGGCAACTGCAACGGCACGTGCAAGGGCACCTGCACCGCGAAGCCTGGCAGCGCCAAGCTGAGCTGCGCGGGCTCGTGCAAGGGCTCGTGCACCGGTAGCTGCACGGCGACCCCGGGCAGCGTGGCGGTGAAGTGCGACGGCGAGTGCAAAGGCGAGATCACGCCCCTGTCCTGCAAGGGCGGCGAGCTC
>JAAFHV010000368.1 GCA_013297655.1 Myxococcales bacterium
AAGATGGTGCCGTCCGGCGTGGCGCGCACGTTCACCACCGTGCCCGTGACATGGCAGGTTCGCGGGAACGTGACGATGGCGGGGGGAGTGCTCGTCGTCGCGAGGCCGCGCTTTACCGCCGGCGCTTCTTCGACTTTATCGAAGATGAAGCCCTCGGCCTTGAGCACGGGGACCATGATCTTCACCATGTCGACCGTCTTGGAGTGCACGTCGTGCATCAGCACGATGCCGCGCTTCTTCGTGCGAATCTCTTGAAGGTAGAGGTCGGCGCAGCGCTGTACCGTCACGCCACGCCCCCAACAGTCCCAGTCTGCTGCCGCGGTCGCGGTGAGCTGGCCGCCCACGTCCCAGAAGATGCTCCCCACGTACTTCTTCATCGAAGTGAGGTTGAGCTCCTCCGAGACACGCGTGTTCCAAGCTCCGTAGGGCGCGCGGAGGAGGAACGGACCCTGCGGCTGGCTGGTCTTGATGAACTCGTCGGTGTCGGCGACGGCCTTGAACAGCGCGTTGCCGGTGAGGCGCGTCATCTGCTCGTGGTTCTGGGTGTGGTTCGCGAGGGTGTGCCCACGACGAACGATGGTATCGACGACCGACTGTCGGCCGGGCACGTTCTTGCCATTGATGAAGAACGCGGCGGGGATGGTCTGGTCGCCGAGGTAGTTCGCGAGCTCGGCCGAGCGACCCCCAGGGCCGTCGTCGAAGGTGAGCGAGATGTGCTTCTGCGCCATGTCCGAGCCGCGGAGCTGCATCTCGCTGACGAGCTCGTCTTCCGACACGTTTCCGTCGCCGTCGGTGGGCACGTCTTCGGCGGCTTCGTCGCCCACGACCTCGGCCGAGCACGCGTTCAGCGAGGCGA
This sequence comes from Myxococcales bacterium, assembly GCA_013297655.1. Taxonomy (GTDB): domain Bacteria; phylum Myxococcota_A; class Polyangia; order Polyangiales; family Polyangiaceae; genus JAAFHV01. Next base: position 857 of record JAAFHV010000368.1, read on the forward strand.
GGGTGGTGAGGAGAACGGCCGCGATGGCGAGAGGACGAAGACGAAGAGAGAGGTCGGTCATCGGAAGCTCCTGCCGCTTGAACTGCAACGTGTGTGCCGGTGTCCTACACGGGGAAGCTTCGCTTTTCCGCGCATTTAACGGAGCCTCTCGGCTCCGCAGCGTGACCTCGATGCACCACCCGAGGGACGGGAGATCCAGTGCTCGTTCGTCGCGTCGCTCGGTCCTTCGGACCTCCCTCCCCACGGTCCATCGGGCCACCGGTCCGAGCTGCGCTCGTCCCGTTGGCACGGTTGGTTCGTCGCGTCGCTCGGTCCTTCGGACCTCCCTCCCCACGGTCCATCGGGCCACCGGTCCGAGCTGCGCTCGTCCCGTTGGCACGGTTGGTTCGTCGCGTCGCTCGGTCCTTCGGACCTTCCTCCCCACGGTCCATCGGGCCACCGGTCGGAGCTGCGCTCGCACGCGCGGGCCTCGTGCCCCTTGCGGATCGTGGGCGTTGGGTGCGACGGAAGCACATGAGCCAAGCCACGCAGCACCGTGCCGGATTCGGCCGCGTGGACATCTCGTCGTTCGTCCCCGGCACCTGCATGTTCGGATGGGGGCACCCCGGGAACGTGGCGCAGTCGGTGGCGATGCCGCTCTTCGCGCGCGCCTTGGTGGTGGAGCACGGGCCGACCCGATCGAAGGTGGCGTACGTGTGCTGCGATCTCGGGATGATCTCGGAGGCGCTGCGCCACGAGGTGCTCGTGCGGCTCGCGGGCACTCCTGGTGCGCTCGCGGACGCGGAGCTCGTGCTCAGCGCGACGCACACCCACGCCGCGCCGACGGGATACTCGACTTACTTGATGTATGCCCTCAGCGCTCCGGGCTTCTCGGCGCGGGTGCTCTCCGAGATCGCGGGCGGGATCGTCGGCGCGATCGAGATGGCCATTCGTGCCCTCACGCCGGCGCGCCTCTACCTGCACGCGGGCGACGTGCCGCTGACGGAGCCGATTCTTTTTAATCGATCGCCGGACGCGTATTCGGCCAACCACGACGTGACCCCGGTTCCGTTCGCGCGGCGCGACGAGGCGGTCGATCGCACGATGACGGTGCTGCGGGTGGACGCGGAAGAAGGGCGCCCGCTCGGGATCGTGACCTGGCTCGCGTGCCACCCGACCACGATTCACCGCGAGGCGACGTACCTCCACCCCGACCATAAAGGGGAGTCGTCGCGGTTCTTGGAAGAAGCCGCCGGCGACGAACGCTACGTCGCGATCTTCGCGCAAGGCCCCGCCGGCGACGTGACCGCGAACCATCGCATGAGCCCCTCGCGTAAACAGATGATCGGCGCCCACGACGACGATCGTGAGAGCGCGCGGTTCGCCGGAGTACGCGCCGCCCTCGTCGCGAAGGTGATCGCGGACGAAGCTCCCTCCCGCGGCGAGCGCCTCGAAGGGCCCGTCGTGACTCGTGCGTCATACACGGATTTTTTCCGCGCCGAGGTCGCCCCCGAGCACGCCGGTGGGCGCGAGGGCCTCCGCACCGGGCCGCCTCGCATCGGGCTCTCGTTCGGGGTCGGCACCGCGGAGGGACCGGGGCCCTTGGCGCCGATTTCAAGGCTCGTTCCGTTCCTCGTTTCGCTCCAAAGAACGCGCGCGAAGCTCGGGCTCGTGTCTCGCGACGGGCGCGCGCACGGGTCGAAAGTGCCCTTTTGGGAGCTCGGCCGTGGACGACGGGGGAGGGCGCTCGGCTTCGTGCGCCCCGCCATGCTCGCGCGCCACGTGAACGACCCTTTTGCGCGTTACCTCGCCCGCGCAGCCGAAGATCCGCGCATGATCGAGCGGCCCTGGGTGCCGCGCTATTTGCCGGCCCACGTGCTGCGGATTGGCCATTTGCTCTTGGTGAGCACACCCAACGAGCCGACCACGGTCGCGGGCCGTAGGCTCGCCAAAGCCGCGTCTTACGCCGCGGGGGACTCGCGTGTGCGTGTGCTCGTATGTGGATATACGAACGCCTACGCCGGATACGTGACGACGCCGGAGGAGTACGCTCTTCAACGCTACGAAGGCGGCGCGACCCTCTTCGGAGAGCACTCCCTCGCCGCGTTTTGCACCATCGCCGCGCGCCTCGTGCGCTCGATGCAGAGCGGACCGTCGACGGTCACGTTCGGGCCGCCGCCTCCCTATGTGAAACCCGAGGACGCGGTGCCCGCGATCGATTGAAGCGCGTCGCCCGCGACGTAGCCGGCGGCGATCTCGGCTTCGATCGACTCCACTCTGCCATGAGCTTCTTGGCGAGCTCTTTGTCTTCCGTCTCGAGGGCGGTCACCGGCGCGGCGGGGGTTTTGTCGTAGTAGGCGGGCGGCACCGCGGGCAACGATACGGCGAGGATCGGAGAGGCGCTCGTCGCGTTCGGGGTCACTCGGCGCGATCGCGCTGGAGGGTCTTTCGCTCTCTCGGTTGCAGGTAACTCGGTAGGGAAGGACGGCGCGCTCGCCCTCCCCTCCGAGCCCGGCGAGAGAGCACCGCGCGTGCCAAGCCCGCGCGCCCGCTCCTTTCCGCAACTTGCAAGGCGCGCCGCGTGGCCTGGACGCTTCACCGTCGGCCCCGGCCTACTTGCACTCGGCGTCGCAGGCGTTCCCGGACGCGCTACACGCCTTGCTGATCACACGACTTGCAGGCGACGTCCCGCCTTCCCCTCCGCGCAAAAAGTCCCTTGTTTCGCTTACGCTCGCCGGGTGGGAAGCGCAACACGCCGCCGTGAACCATCACGACGACCTCACCGCCGAAGCCCCACTGCGCATCGACCAGATCACGTCGCGAGCAGCACCGTTTGCATCGGCGGAGGTGCGGCGGCCGTCGCGGACGCCGACGTGGACGCCATGGCCGGTGGAGCACCCGCCTCTGCTCGAACGTGTGCCTCTGTCCCTCTATTGAGCTTCACAAGTGGCCAGAAGGCGCGGGCTAGACGAAGCCGTGGAACCGCTCGTCGAAGACCGGGGCGACGCGGTCGAAGGCTTCCCAAGTGTCGTCGTCGAGAACGGCCTCGCGGTGTGCGTATTGGTTCTTTCGCTCGCCGAAGAGGCCAATGAGGTCGTCCGTGAACGAGAGCTCGTTCGACGACCCGAGCCAGTGGTGCAGCCGCCGAACCAGCTTCTCGTCGTCGCGCAGGTGATCGTCCCACACGCCGCGCGGGAACGCGGCCTTCACCAGATCGCTGCCCTTCGCGCTTCGCGCCTTCACCCGGGCCACCAGCGCTTCGTGCTGGGCAATGCGCGACTCGTCGAGCATGCCTCGGAGCGCCATCCACGCGACCAGAATCCCCACCGCGGGGAGCGGCGGCACGCCGTGACGCGAGGTAAGCGCGATGGTGCCCTTCGCCACGACGGAGAGCTCGAGCTTTCCCTTGCGCGTCCTCAGGTAGAGCTCGCTGATGCCCGGCTCGATGGCGCGCGTCCACCACGTGTAGAGTCCGTCCCCCAATGGTCGCGTATGGGGCGCACCGAGGGCGCGCTCGACCTCGTCCGGGCCATCCTTCCACCCGAGCTCGAACGGCAGCGGTTCGGACCATTTGTCCGTGAATGCCACTTGCGAGACGTAGGGAAGATAGGAGCTCTTCGTCTTGGGAAGAAGGGGGAGCGCGTCGTTCAAGATATCGTGATTGAAATACACGCTGACGCCGAGCTTCGCCGCGCTCACCGACTTCGCCGAACCCATGTCGGTGGCCGCGGTGGGCACCTTGCCGCCCATCTCGCCAATGGACGCCATCACGGCCGGGTCGTCGGCACGAAGGCCCACGAGCGCAGCGAGGCCGCGGAGCTTGGGCGGAAGTGCCAAGAGGGCCTCCGAGGGCCGACGCGCCGGTACCGCCACTGGGGCCGCTTTGGCATCCGGGGCCCCGTCGAGCCAAGCCTGAAAATCGAAGTCCTTCGCCTTGGGCGCTTTCACCTTCTTCTCGGCAAGCCACGCCGCCAGCGCGTCGCGCCCGGTCGCCGCTTCGTCGTCGAGATCCCCGACCCCGGTCTCACCCTTCGCGAGAAGATGAAGAAACTCCTCCAAGCTCGTCGCGACGGTCCGCGCTTCGCCCTCGGAGTCGAGCAGCACCACCGCGCGCGGCGCCTTCGGGCGGCCGATGTCGAGAAGCGCGAGGAGCGAGCCGTCACCCAGGTTCAGGAAGGTGAAGGCAGCTTTCTCCAGGCGATCGGCCGCGCCCTCGTTCCACGTCGGCGGCGCGTGCTCGATCTTGAGCGCGTCGAAATAGCCCAGCGAGCCGCGCATTTGCGTGGCCAACCACGCGCCGAACGCGGTGAGCAGCGGGGGCACGTCGCGGCCGTCAATGGGCTGCAGGGAAACGAAGTAGTGGGCGGCCATGGGGAGGTCGAGGTTATCAAGTTCCGCCCCGCCGTGCTCACCGCGTTGGGGTGGTGAAGGTGGCGCGCGCACGGTGGGCATTGGGCCTCCGCCAGCACGAGCCCCGTGATTGTGCCCCTCGCGCGCGCGCTCGGCGGGCCTTCGGACACGATGCGCCCGCCTCCAGCAATGCATCGCCGCGCGCCTCGTTCGCTCGATGCAGACCGGACCGTCGACGGTCACGTTCGGGCCGCCGCCTCCCCATGTGAAACCCGAGGACGCGGTGCTCGTGATCGATTGAAGCGCGTCGCCCGCGACGTTTAGCCGGCGGCGATCTCGGCTTCGATCGACTCCCACTCTGCCATGAGCTTCTCGAGCTTCTTGGCGAGCTCTTTGTCTTCCGTCTCGAGGGCGGTCACCTGCGCGGCGGGGGTTTTGTCGTAGTAGCCGGGCGTCGCAAAAAGAGCCGCGATCGCGCGTTTGCGGGCCTCGTGCTCCTCGATTTTGGCGACCACCTTGTCGCGCCGCTGGGGGAGGGCAGCGACGCGGTTTCGGCGCTTCTTCTGGTCCTCCCAGGAACCTTCGTTCGCGTCGTTGCGGGTGTCTTTGCTGCCCTTCTCGGCTTTGGCTTTGGCGAGCACCGCGCCGGCGTCGAGGTGGTCGTCGCCGCAGCGCTCCAGGTATTCCGCGAAGGTGCCGGGAAAATCGTTCGGGCCTTCGGGGGTGAGCTCCACGATGCGGGTCGCGAGCTGGCTCACGAAGTGGCGATCGTGGGACACGAAGAGCACGGTGCCGGTAAAGGTGGAGAGGCCCTCCACGAGCGCGCCGATCGCCTCGAGGTCCAAGTGGTTGGTGGGCTCGTCGAGCACGAGCACGTTCGGCTTTTCGACCGCGAGCCGCGCGAATACGAGGCGCGCCGCTTCGCCGCCGGAGAGCTTCCCGATAGGCTTTTTGACGTCTTCGCCGGAGAAGAGCACGCGCCCGAGCTGGCCGCGCACGTAGCTGGTCGATTCGCTCGGGCAGGCGTCCCAGACGAAATCGAGGGGGAGCATGTCGGCCCGCTTCAAGATCTCGTGGTGGTCTTGCGCGAAGTAACCAATGCGCACCTCGTGGCCTAGGCCCACTCGGCCGCTGTCGGCTTCGGTGTTGCCAGTGACGATCTTGAGGAGCGTGGATTTACCGAGCCCGTTCGGACCGATGATGCCTACTTTTTCGCCGCGACGAACGGTGAGCGACACGCCCTCGAGGACCTTCTTGTCGCCGTACGACTTGCGAATACCGTCGAGCACGAGCACGTCTTTGCCGCTCGGACGCTCGGGCTCGAAGCGGAAGAGGGGAGTGCGGCGGGAAGACTCCGCGAGCTCCTCTACCTCGATGCGCTCGATTTGTTTGAGCCGGCTCTGCGCCTGTTTGGCTTTGGTCGCTTTGGCACCGAAGCGCTCTACGAAGGCGCGCTTCTCGGCGATGATCTTCTCCGCGCGGGCGATTCCCTCTTCTTTTTGCGCGCGCGCTTTGGCCTTTTGGTCCAAAAACGACGTGAAGGACCCGGTGTAGGGCGTAATCGTGCCGTAGTCCACGTCGAGCACGTGCGTGGCGATCGTGTCGAGGAAGCGCTGATCGTGGGAGATCACGCAGGCGGCGCCGCGATACCCGACGAGGAACTTCTCGAGCCAACGAATCGAGACGATGTCCAAGTGGTTGGTCGGCTCGTCGAGCAGGAGCGCGTCCGGGCCGCCGACGAGCACCTGCGCGAGCAGCACGCGGAGCTTGAACCCGCCGGACAACGTGGAGAGCGGAAACGGGTGGCGCTCCTTCGGGATGCCGAGGCCGACCAGGATCGCGGTCGCGCGCGCCTCCAGGGTGTAGCCGTCGGAGGCGCCGATCGCGTGCTCGATGTCGGCGAGGC
>JAAFHV010000369.1 GCA_013297655.1 Myxococcales bacterium
TGCTTCGTTACTCCTCCTCGGCTAGCAGCAGTAGGACTCGTCCCTCGTCAGGGACTTCCAAGGGTCGTCGTCGCGCCTCGCACGGCTCGCAACTCAGCGAAAATCCTCGGTCATCGAACTGTTCGGCGCTCTCGCGCGATGTACCGGGAATTTTGCCAGCCGCGTAGGCCCGTTTAGAACGAAGCTCTGGTGACAAGAAGCCGCTTCCCCGTCCCCTCGTTCCCGCCTTCGTTCGGTCCCCGGAGGCACGTCGTTCGCCGACGCGCCGACTCGACGTGGATGGCGCTCGGGCTCGCGGTCCTCGTGATCGCCCTCGCCTTCGTGACGGGCTGCCAGCGTGAGCTCCCGCTCCGCCTCGTGGAGGTGCACGAGGTCACCCCGAAGGACCTCGAGGCCCACGATCGGCTGGAAATTCGCGGCGCCGGCTTCCCCCAGGGTCGCGTCGCGAGCCTCACGTTCCGCGGCACTCTCTACAAACCGGGCCGCGCTCCGGAGCGCGCGCGCATCGACGCGGAAGGCAACGTGCTCGGCCACGAGCGCATTCAGGTCGACATCGGCGAGGCCCTCCTCGCGAGCTTCACCGGCACCGGCGCGCGCGCGGAGCACACCACGTTCCGCGGCGAGCTCGAGGTCGTGTTCGCCTCGCAGAGCACGAGCGCCCCGCCGATCGCGGCCACCCTCCAGGGCGTCGTCCTCGATATTTTCCCTGCCCTCGCGCACGTCGCCGACGACGAGGCGCTCGACAAAGAGGGCGAACGTGTCCTCGGTTTCCTCGGCCTCCGCGTGAAGCCCACCAGCACGGGGCTGCTCGTCGAGGGCGTCGCTCCGTCGTCTCGCGCGGAGGAGCTCGGCATCGTCGCGAAGGACGTGATCACCGCGTTCGACGGCGTGACCGTGGCGCGCCTCGGCGACATTCGCCCCGCGGGCGGCAGAGAAGCGCAGATCTCGTTCCAGCGTGGCGACACACGCGAGGTGAGCCGCGACGTCTCGCTCCTCGGTCTCGCTTCGGGCCTGCCGAAAGACTTCTCGCTCGTGGTGTTCTTGCTCGGGCTCGCGGTGGTGCTGCTGCTCGCGTTCGTCGCGCCCTTCGAGGGCAAGCTCGGCCGCGCCGAGATCGCGATCGCGGCGCGGGTTCGCCAGATCCGCGACCGTGGTCTCCCCGGTCTCCTGCGCCTCGGGGCGAAGGGCCTCTTCGGCGAAAAGCCGAGCCGCGAGCTCTCGTGGCTGCCACCGGCGGTGCTCTTCGTGACGTCGGCGGCGATCTTCGCGCTCCCGGGTGCCGGCTCGCTCGTGGCGGAAGATCTCGATCTTTTCCTCCTGTTCCTCGCGTTCGTCGCCTCTCAAATCGCGGTCGCGGTGGGCCAAGAAGAGGGCTTCTTTGCCCGTGCGCGCGCGGTCTTGGCGGCGCTCCTGCTCTCGTTTCCGCTCGTGCTCGCGCTCGCGTGGGCGGTGAGCACGACCGGCTCGTTCCGAGGCATCGACGCGGTGCGCGGACAAGGCACGATGCCGTGGGAGTGGAACGCGTTCCGCTCGCCGTTCTCGCTCGGCCTCTTCCTCGTGTGCGTATTCGCACAGGGGTTTTCCGGCGCGCGGCCCTTCGGCAAAAAGAACGGCGCGAGCGCCGACACGGCCTACCGCATCGGCCTCGTGTTCTCCTCCGCCGTGCTCGCGGTCATCTTCTTCGGCGGCTACAGGTTGCCCGGCACCGTCGACAAGCTCTCGTTCTTCGCGAAGGTGGCGGCGGGGCTGCTGCTCGTAGGCAAGGCGTGGGCGATCTCGGGGTTGTCGCTCCTCGTGCGCTTCTCGCTCCCTCCGTCGAAGGTGAACGACGTGCTCAAGCGTGGCCTCCGGATCCTGCCGGCCGCGCTCGTCGCGTTCGGTGCCGGCCTCGCGTGGACACGCTGGCACGTGCGGTTCGAGGTGGAGGGCGCGCTCGGCGGGGTGCTCGTGCTCGGCTCGGCGGTGTTCTTCGCGCGGCTGCTCGCGCGAGTGAAGTACGCGGCGGAGTCGCCGAGCACCCACGTCGATCCGTTCCTCTAATCGCCGACCACGCGCCACGCCGTGGGATCGTGTGACGCCTTGCCAAGCGACCGAAACAGGAGCAAAACCAGGGACATGACGCGCATGCTTCGGGCGCTCCCGATCTTCCTTGCTCTCGGTTCGGTCCTCTTCGCGTGCGGCGGCGACGACACCCCCTTCGTGACGAACGGGTCGAACGACCTCCGCAAAGCGTGCGATCTTCGCGCCGAGTGGTCGCAGTTCAAGACCGTCGAGTGCCAGCAGTGCATCGCGACCGCGCCGCTCGCCACGTGCAACTGCACCGTGTCCGCGCCCTATGTCGGCAAGTGCGCGCAGCAGCTCGCCTTCAAGCGGGCCTCTCCTGATTGCGACGACGCCCTCGAACGCTGCGTCGGCTCGTGCGCTCAGGGCGCCTGCGGGTGCGTCGAGACCTGTTATTCGTCGCGTGCAGACTGCAAGGTTCGCGCGGCCGCCCTCGATGGCTGCGTGACCGAGGTGTGCAGCGCCGTTTGCCGCTGAGGGCTCGCGCTCGTAGGTCGCGGTCGTCCGGCGAAGGTCAGCCCCAACGCGCGAACGGCCCGCCGCTCGCGAAGAGGGCGTCGACGCGCGCGGTGACGTCGGCGTTCTCGACGAGCGGGGGCGCGTGGTGGGGCTTCTCGCGCGCGTCGATGACGATCGATCCGCGGCAACCCCAGGCCTTGTGCTTCGTGAAGGCGCCGGTGCCGTGCACGTCGATCGCGGGGTTCGATCGGGTGAACGCGACCCACAGGAAGTTCGCGAACGAGCGCGCGACGAACTTCGCGTCGTCGACCAGGAGCACGAGCGGAAACCCGGGAATTCCAGCCTCGGGGAGGCTCGCGACGATCGTGTCGGCCTCTTCGCTCGAAGAGAACCGTCGCGTCCCGAGGGCGAGGATGCCGGGCGACACCACCTCCGCCGCCGTCACCGCGTCGCCGAACGGCACGTCGCGCGGCACCTCGCGGCCGAGCTCGCGGCGCTTCTTTCCGCGCGCAGCGACGACCACCTTGGAGCCACGGTTCAAGCCGGTGCCCGAGTAATCCAGGGTGTCCATCGTGGTGCGGACGTGGAAGTGCAAGTCGCGGGCAGGCTCGATCCGCTCGAGCACGTGGGTGAAGAACGCTCGAACGTCGCGCAGGCTCGGCGGGCGATCGGCAGCGTCGGCGATGAACAGGTATTTCGCGAGCGACATTTGCCCCTGCCCCAAAATGGCGTTCGACTGGGTCAAGAGCTCCGCCGGCGCGTCGTCGCCTCCGTAAGGTGTGTATCGCTCACTGCCAATCGCGAGGAGGAGGGGGTGAACCCCCGCCTCGTCGACCGCGTGCACGCCCGCGACGCCGGGCAGCACGTCCGGCACGAGCGACGCCGTGAGATCGTGGATGAGCTCGCCGAAGATGGTGTCTTCCTGCGGCGGCCGTCCCACCACGGTGAAGGGCCATATCGCGTCTTTTCGACAGGTGACGCTCTCCACCGCGAGCACCGGAAACGGGTGCGTTTTGGCGTAGTAACCGAGGTGATCGCCGAAGGGCCCCTCTGGCTTGGTCGCCCCCGTGACGGTGCCGGTGATGCAAAAATCGGCATCGGCGTGGACGTGGGGAGTGCCACTTATCATGCGCGCCGCGCGCCCGTTGAGCGCCCCCGCGAAGGAGAGCTCGGGCAGCCCCTCCGGGAGCGGCATGACCGCCGCGAGCGAAAACGCAGGAGGCCCGCCGACGAAGATGCGAACGCGGAGCGGCTCGCCGCGCGAGAGCGCCTTCTGGTGGTGCACGCCGATCCCGCGGTGAATTTGGTAATGGAGCCCCACCTCACGATTGGCAACGTAGGCGTTGCCGGCGAGCTGCACGCGGTACATTCCCAAGTTGCCGTGGCGGAGGCCGGGAGCGCCCGGATCCTCGGTATAGACCTGCGGGAGCGTGACGAAAGGCCCGCCGTCGGCCGGCCAGGAGACGATCGGAGGCAGGTCGGTGAGGTTTATCGTCTCGTCCAAGACCGGCCCGCGCTTGACCGTCTTCGGCAAGAGGTGGAGCGCGGCGAACGGGAGCTTCGTGGCGAGCAGCGGCGAGAACGCGAGGCTCGCCGGATCGACCTTCGCCGCGACGAGCGCGCGCACGTGGGAGAGGGTGTCGCGGAAGATGTATTCCGCACGTTCCTTGGTACCGAAGAGGTTCCCGAGGCACGGAAAGCGTGTACCGCGCACGTTCTCGAAGAGCACGGCGGGCCCCTTCGCGGCGAAGATGCGGCGCTGGATCTCGGCGATCTCGAGGAACGGATCGACTCGCTCGGTGACGCGCACGAGCGCCTTACGCTTCTCGAGGTCGACGACGCAGGCGCGAAGGCTCTCGTATCCCATGACCGGGGACCATAGGACCATTCGTGCGTCGTGGGAGGGTCTGCGTGCAGATCGCGCGTCGCTTCCCCCCTCGACAACCGCGCCGAATGCCGCGACGATCAGGGCGAGGCCCCAGTGAACACTCCCATCGAGCTTCGCCCCGCGCGTGTCCGCCCCGCCTTCGCGTGGGCTCCCGTGCTCGGGCTCGTCATCGTCGCCGCCTGCGCCGACGGGCCCCCATCCCTCGGCGCGGTCCGCGTCTCCCTCGTCACGCGTACGGACGACACGTTCGTCGCCGACGGAGAGGTCACCTACGCGGCCGCGAGCGCGAGCGACCTCGTGAAACAGATCGAGTGCATCGTGGTGCCCGCCGGGGCTCTCCCCGCCGACGCGACCGTGCGCGAACCAGGGAGCACGCCGGCCGGAGGCAAGGTGTTCGAGGTGCCCCGCCAGCCCGACGACATCACGAACGGGAAGCTCCAGTTCGCGCTCGACGGACGCGGCGCAGCGGGCATCTACCAGGTGCTCTGCAGCGCCATCAGCGAGACCGGGAAACGAAGCGCCAGCGACGTGAGGACGGCTATCGTAGTGCCTTGATCGAACAGACCACGATCGCTTCCGATAGCGGCAATGCCGATCGCCGGCTCACGACGTGCGTTTGGCGAGGAGGGCGCGGCCGACGCGGCTCTGCACCGGACGGCCGAGCTCTTTCGCCATGAACGCGGCCACGTCGACGAGGCCCTCGAGGTCGACGCCGGTGGTCTCGCCGAGATCGTGGAGCATGTACACGAGGTCCTCGGTCGCGAGGTTTCCGGTCGCGCCTTTCGCGTAGGGGCACCCGCCGAGGCCGCCGACCGAGGCGTCGAACGTGCGCACCCCGAGCCTCCACGCGGCGTACACGTTGGCGACCGCCATCCCGTAGGTGTCGTGGAAATGACCTGCGATTTTCCCTACCGGGACGTCTTTCGTGACCCGCTCGAGCAGGAGCTCGACGGTGGCGGGAGTGCCCACTCCGATGGTGTCGCCGAGCGAGATCTCGTAACAGCCCGCGTCGAGGAGGCGCTTCGCGACGACGGCCACCTTCTCGGCTGCGACGGGACCCTCGTAGGGGCACGCGACTACACACGAGACGTACCCACGAACCTCGACTCCGTCCTTCGCGGCGTGCTCGAAGATGGGAGCGAAACGCGCGAACGACTCCTCGATGCTGCACTCGATGTTCTTTTGTGAGAACGCCTCCGAGGCCGACGCGAACACGGCTACACAATCGGCCCCCGCTTCGCGCGCATTTTGATATCCGCGGAGGTTCGGCGTGAGCACCGGGTAACGGACTCCAGGGCGACGAACGAGCGACTTCATGACGGCGGTGTGATCGGCCACCTGCGGGATGCGCCGCGGCGACACGAACGAGGTGGTCTCGATCTCACGAAGGCCTACCGCGCCGAGCTTGTCGATGAGGGCGAGCTTGGTGGTCGTAGGAATGGGCTGCTTTTCGTTTTGCAGCCCGTCGCGCGGCCCCACCTCGACGATGCGAACGTCGCTCATTTTTCTTCCTTCAGGACCACGAGCTCCGCGCCCTCCGCGACCTGCTCGCCCGGCGCGAAGCGGAACGACTCGACGACCCCCGCGCGCGGCGCAAAAATCGTGAGCTCCATCTTCATCGACTCGAGGACCAAGAGCGGAGTGCCCTTTTCGAAGCTGGCCCCCGCCGCGACGAGATGGGCAATCACCTTCCCCGGCATCGGGGCGCGGAGGCCGCCCTTCCCGGCGTCGTCCGTGGTCTCGACGAAGAGCGGGTCTACGGAGGTGAGCTCGTGCCGGCGCCCGCCGACGAACACGTGCCAGCGGCCGCCGTGGGGCACCACCGTGACGTGGGAAGTACGGCCGTCGATCTCGAGGCGATAATCATGACTCGACGCGGGGCCGACCGCGTAACGCACCCTCGAGCGCTCCTCGCCGAACGCGGGCACCGCGCGGACCAGGTACTCGCGCGGCGCGACACGTTCCGCGCGGACTTCGCGCACCACGTCGCCGTGACGAAGGGTGACCGAGTGCTCCGCCACGCCGCCGATTCGAAAGCCGTCGAGGGTGGCGAACGGGGATTCGTCCCCGGCCGCCGCCACCGCCGCGCGCTCGATCTCGGCCATCGCGGCGGCATACCAGACGTCGCTCGGTAGCTCGGTCGCAGGCGGAAACAAGGCCTCCCGCTCGTGCTCGATGAGCCCGGTGTCGAGGCGCGCCTCCGAGAACGAGGCGGTGCGCACGAGGCGCCCCAAGAGCTCCACGTTGCTGACGACGCCCACGACTTTGCAGCGATCGAGCGCGTCGCGCATGAGCGCGAGGGCTTCTGTGCGATCGTTTCCCCATACGATGAGCTTGGCGATCATCGGGTCGTAATAGGGAGTCACCTCGTCGCCTTGCTCTACGCCGGTGTCGACGCGCACGTTCGTGGTGCGGGCGGGGAGGTCGAGGTGCACGAGGCGGCCCGTCTGCGGCAAAAACCCGGTGTCCGGGTTCTCGGCATAAATGC